>CANJQI010000028.1 GCA_947476215.1 Betaproteobacteria bacterium | reverse complement strand
TCACTGGGCGAGCCGCGCAGTGAAATGAGCGCGAGTTGACACGGCTTGTTCGCGCCGGCCAGTACTCCGCCGCGGCTGCTTGCGGTGATAGAAAAGGAAGTGAGGAAAGCGCTTACCGTTCCGGAAGTTCGCGAACGCTTCGTTCGGTTGCGTGTCAATCCGGTCGGCGACGCATCGTCCGAATTCAGGACTTTTGTCACAGCCGAGATCAGGCGGCTGGGGGAAATCGTCCGGGTCGCCGGAATCGAACCTGAATTGGCGCCGGGACGATAGATGAAGATTGGACCACCAACATAACCAATTACTCTACGAAAGCCGTGACTTTAGCCATTTTTCGGCAATGACGATGGATGAAACCAGGAGAGCGCCACCGGCATCCAACGCCATGTGGTAAGATTTTCCATTAATGGCGAAACTGTGCCTTACATGGCGATACGGTTCGGCATTGACACAAGTGCCTCAGTCCGTTGCCTATCGTTCCCCTGACCTTGGACTTGTCCCGAATGCAGCAGAAAGACCATCCCCGTTCCGCAATACGCGTCGAGCCCCTTTGTTTTTATTCGCCCAGCCGCTTGAGCACCTGCGGGTTGGTCGAAACTCAGATACGGGAACGGTAATGCGTCTACGAGTGCTTGGTTGCTCCGGCAGCATAGGCGGACGACAGAACCGCACCACTTCTTTTCTGGTCGATCATGACGTATTGATCGACGCTGGAACGGGAGTGGGGGATCTATCGCTAGCCGAACTGACCTTAATTGATCATATATTCGTAACCCATTCGCACCTTGATCATGTCAATTCCATCGCGTTTATCCTTGATTCCGTCGGTGCGTTGCGGTCCAGGCCGGTTACCGTGTATGCCGCGGCTGCCACGATACAGACCCTGAAAAAGAATCTGTTCAACTGGGACATCTGGCCGGACTTCACACAGATACCCACACCCGACCAGCCGTGGCTGCGCTACGAGGAAATCGAGGTCGGTAAGACCATCGAGCTTGGCGGGCGCAAGATTACCGTCATCCCGGCGGTTCACACCGTTCCCGCTGTTGGCTACCAGCTGGACAGCGGGAAAGCTAGTCTGGTTTTTACCGGCGACACGGGGCCCAATGATGCACTGTGGGAGGTGATTAACCGCATTGAAAATCTGAAATACCTGATCATCGAGACTGCGTTTTCGGACAAGGATCGCTGGCTTGCCGAACTGTCTAAGCACTTGTGCCCGTCCATGCTTGCCGAGGAGTTGGCGAAATTTGAGCGCCCTGCGGAAGTGTTTATTACCCATCTCAAGCCCGCCGAGATTGAGCTAACCATGCAGGAAATTGAGGAACTGACGGGCAACTATCGACCTGTACTTCTGCAGAATAATCAAGTTTTCGAATTCTGACGTGCATCTCCCGCGGGAGTGCTTGCCTGTCGCGCCGGCATAGCGGGAAATCTTGCTGGTTTCTGCGATGACATTGCCGCGCCTATCATGAAAAAAACAGTTGCCCTCAGCCAGCTTCGATTTGGCGTATACATCCATGAGCTTGACCGCCCGTGGACTGACACGCCTTTCATGTTTCAAGGGTTTGTTCTCAACAATGATAAGCAGCTCGAGACGCTGAAAAAATACTGCAAATCAGTCGTCATAGATACGGAAAAAGGCATAGATGCGATGGCCGGCACGAATCCATTTGCCGGCAATCCCGGCAGCGTGCTGGCGACTATCAAGGAACAAGTCACTTACGAGGAAAAAGCGGTTTTCAAGGCTGAGCTTCCGGTCGCTCGTCAGGTTCAGGCCAAAGCCAACCAGGCGGTGAAGGACATCTTCGGTGCGATCAAGGCAGGCAAGGCGCTGGATGCCCCCAGAGTAAAAGAAGCGGTTACCAGCATGACCGATAGCGTGGTGCGCAATCCGGACGCGATAATGTTGCTTGCGAGAATGAAGGAGAAGGGCGCGGGAAACCTTGATCGGGCGCTGGGGGTTTCGGTTTACATGATTACGTTTGGCCGCTTCCTGCACCTGCCGCGCGCGCAGCTTGATCTTCTTGGAATGCTGGGATTGTTGCAGGACGTAGGCAAAATGCGGTTGCCGGAACAACTGCTCAGCAAGAAGGAAGCGTTGACAGATGCGGAGATTGATATTTGCAAGAGTCACGTCGGGCATTCGGTTGCGATTCTGAAAGAAACTGTCGGACTTCCGCCTGAGCTTTCTTCGCTCGCTGCGTTACATCACGAGCGCTTCGATGGCAGCGGCTATCCGGCCGGCCTGAAGGGGCCGGCGATCGGCCTGTATGGCTGCATAGCCGCGATTGTCGATTGTTTTGATGCGCTTACCGGCCCTAGGCCTTACGGTGATGCCCAAACCCCTTCCACGGCACTCAACCAGCTTTATCGTTGGCGTGATACGCTGTTCGATGGACCGCTGGTGGAGCAGTTTATTCAGTGCATAGGCATTTACTCCATTGGTACTCTGGTTGAGTTGCATTCCGGAGAAATCGGGATTGTAATTGCACAGAATCCGATGATGAGGCTGTTGCCACGTGTGATGGTGGTGCTGGACGTCAGCGGACAGCCGCTCAAACCGCAGCGTATCGTGGAAAAGGCGGGTATCAAGCGCACATTGGCCACGGGAAGTGTTTCGATCGATGCCTCAGAATTCTTCATCTGATACCGGAGCGGGCGCATCGCAGGCGGATGTCGGCCTGAGGGCCTTGGTCGGGCGTCTGGCCGAGGAATTGAATGCCGATGCCACCACCCTGTCGTGCGTCGCGTTGTTTTTCGAGGAAGTCCGCGAATCAGCGCCCGATCTGCTGGTGTCGGCCGCTGGCGGACTCGCGCAAGCATTTGCGCGCACCGTTGCGTCGGATGGTGCTGACGTCGAATTGATCTACGCCGCCCTTGGCGAGTGGGCTTTGGATGCCGAGGGAGAGCCGATCGAGCGCATGCACCGCGACTGCCTGCTTTTTCAGAGCGGGATGACCCGCGGTGCATTGAGGTTGTATGCCAATGACGCCGATCGATGCACGAAAAATCTTCTTGCGTTGCAGCGCTTTATCTTTTTGCAGATAGGCATACTCACTTCGCTTGCGGCACGGAGTCAGGAGGCAGGCGGAGTCGTACGTACGCTGCCGACGCCGGAATACGCGGCCTTCATGGACATTTTTCGTGCCGCGATTGAGAGTCACCGTCAGGAAGGCAAACAGCTGGGCCTGCTTTTGCTGCACGTCGCCAAGGTCGAGCAGGTCGACGGACTGCTAGGATTGCAGAAGGGTGAAGCGTTCATGTTGCGCGTGACCCGGCGCATGCGCGAAGGCGTGTTGCGCAAACAGGATCAGTTGGGCCGCGTGAGCCGTGACCAGTTCGCGTGCCTGCTGCCCAATATCGCCGGCGAAGGCGTGGCGATACTGGCGGCGAACAAAATCCTAGGCGCGCTGGAAGCACCGATTCCGATCGGTGACCGGTCATTCGCTCCCGATGCGGCAATTGGAATTGCTATGTATCCGGAACACGGTGCGGACCCGCAGACACTGGTGCGTAACGGCAAGCTTGCAGTACGCGCCGCACGCGCGGGAACAGAGCATGTGGCCGTCTATGACCCGGCGCACGGCGAGAGCGAAGAGCGCAGCATGCGGTACGAAGTGCGGTTACGGTACGCGTTGGAAGAGAACGTGCTGCAGATAGCGTTCGCCCCCCAGCTTGATCTGGAAAACAACCGGATTGGCGGCTGGGCATGCCAACTGCGATGGACGGATGAGGAGCTGGGCAGCGTATCGGAAGCCCAGGCCGTGGACGCCGCCTTGAGTTCAGGCCTGATCCGGGAACTGACGTGGTGGACATTCAATAGCGCACTGAGATTATGCGCCGAGTTCGCGCAAACCGGGTTTGAACTGCCGATTAGCATAAGCGCTTCCGCCAGCGGCTTGATGCAGCCCGATTTTCCTGAGTTCGTGGGGCGTGCGCTGCGCACATGGAAGGTGTCGCCAGACCGGCTGGTCGTCGAATTAGATGAAGCGGCATTGGTCGGTGATGTCGATACGGTTAAGGATGTACTCACTCGACTGAAAGCGTTGGGGGTGCGTCTGGCGATTAAAGACTTTGGCGCGAGCTCTTCGTCCCTGGGCAATCTGGCGCAATTGCCTCTTGATGAAGTCAAGATCGGCGCGCGATTCATAGCCGACATGCGCCAAGTTCCGTTCAACGCAAAAATCGTTCGTTCACTGGCTCATCTGGCGCAGGACCTCGGCTTCAGAGTGACCGCCGAGGGCGTGCAGGATGAAGATTCGGCGCTGGCGTTATCCACCCTCGGATGCTCGCGCATTCAGGGACCGTACGTAGGTGAGCCGCTATCGGCGCAGGAAGTCATGGTATGCAAACTGCCGGTTGATGGGCCAGCCGGAATTCCGATTCGAAGTCCAGACTCGGCGTGACTCTACTGACGAAACCTGCGAACGCGGTTCGTCAGATTCAGTCATTTGAGTATTTCCTGCATACAGCAGCGGGCGGTCTATTCCTGCATTATCTTCCAGTATTGATATTTCATGGTCGTGACCGAACCCGCGACGATGGCGAAAAAAGTCACGACAGATCCCAGTGCCAGTGTCGACAAACCGGTAATGCCCTGTCCTATGGTGCAGCCGAGTGCGGTGACGCCGCCGAAGCCCATCAGGACACCACCCATCATGTGTAGCCCGAGGTCATCAACTTGGGTGAAACCTTCCCAGCGAAAAGTCCTGCTCGCGACCGCGTATGCGAACGAACCGATGATGACGCCCAGCGACGCCATGATGCCAAAAGTAATGCTCAGAGATTTGTCGGTCCACAACATGAGCAGCTCCAGCGTGTAAGCGAGTGGCGCCACAAACGAAAACGACTCCGCCGCACGCGTGTTGGTGCCGAAAAAAGTCATTTCCAGCGTATCCGGATTCTCCCGGTAGCCAAACTGCGTGGTCACATACCATCCTGCCACCACCACCAAGCCAACCACCAAACCGCCCATGATATTGTTTATATCATGACGGAACTCATTGTTTTTAAAAACGACTATAAGGAGGGCGCACGAAACGAACGCTGCGCTAAGAATGCGCAGCGTAAGCATATCCACACCGGTGACCGCAAGCATTGAGGCAAGGTCCTGTCCCTTGATGCCATAGGCTTCCAGGTTGATGGTCGCCGGCTGCAGCACGCTGACGCGGAATTGGCCGAATAGACCACGCAACGTCATGTATGCCGATATGGCGAGGAACACGTACACCACCACCGACTTGAGGTTGCCCGCCCCGATACGGATCAGTGTCTTGCTGCCGCATCCAGAGCCCAATGTCATTCCGACGCCGAACAGAAATCCGCCTACGATAAACGACAGCCAGGTGAAATTCGGGGACGTGTAGATCGATCGCGACAGGTCTACCATGCCAAAATGCTGCAAAGCCTGTGCGCCGATGATCGCAACCGCGATCGCGAGCAACCACATGCGCATGCGGCCCCAGTCACCCATGTTGACGAGGTCAGACACGGCTCCCAGCGTGCAGAAACTCGTTTTGTTGCCAACCGCGCCAAATACGATGCCTAGCCCGAATCCACACCACGCGACGACAGCGGCTGTGTGCTGAATGGAATCCATTATTTTTCCCCGACGTAATCCGGTTTGATCGTCTTCAATCTCGCAATTCGTGCCGTGGCTATTTTAGTCGACCTCTGCCACCCGGTAACGGGTTGGGTCGTCAACGCCGGCCGATTTGAACCCCGCCCGCCGCAACCGGCAAGAATCGCATTGCCTGCAGGCGCGCCCGTCATCCGTCGCTTGATAGCACGATATCGTCAATGCATAGTCGACGCCTAGCGCCATGCCGCGACGGACTATATCGGCCTTAGACAGTGCGATGATGGGGGCATGCACCGTAATGCTGTTTCCCTCGACGGCGGCCTTGGTCGCAAGATTCGCCAGCGATTCGAATGCGCTCACATATTCCGGGCGGCAGTCCGGATAGCCGGAATAATCGACTGCGTTTGCGCCGAAAAAAATGTGCCGGGCAGCCAGCACTTCGGCCCACGCCAGTGCCAGCGACAGCATGATGGTGTTACGCGCCGGCACATAAGTGATCGGTATGCCGTCCTTGATGCCTTCGACCGGAAGTGCGATGCGAGGATCAGTCAGGGCAGATCCGCCGAACACCGTCAAATCAAGGCGCACGATACGGTGCGCGATGGCGCCCATAGACTGCGCGATGCGCGTCGCAGCGGCAAGTTCCGCGCGATGGCGCTGGCCGTAATCAAGCGACAGGGCGTGGCACTCGTAGCCATCATTGCGCGCGATGGCAAGCACGGTGGCGGAGTCCATCCCGCCTGAAAGCAATATCACCGCCCGCTTCATGGATGCCTAAACCCGGTCAGCGCCGGAGCGCCGAACGGCCACAGGCGTGCCATTGCCAGCCAGGAAGACATGTCAGCGGCCGGGCTGCTCGCCCCACAATTGCTTGTGAAGCTGAGTTTGCATGCGCACCGACAACTGGTCGCGCAAGATCCAGTCGGCTAGCTGCGTGGCGGGAAGATCGCGATACGAGGGAGAAAACAGCACAGGGCAGATGTCTGCAAGTCGCCGCTCGTCGATCTGGCGCACGGACCACTCGTAATCGCTTTCATTGCAAATCACAAACTTGATCTCGTCGCGTGCGTTGAGATGGGTGATGTTTTCCCAGCGATTTTTGGCGGCTTCGCCCGAGCCCGGCGTTTTGATGTCCAGTATGCGGGAAACGCGGCCATCGACTTGCGACACGTCGATCGCGCCGCTGGTCTCCAGCGATACTGAATAGTCTCGATCGCACAGTTCCTTGAGCAGCTGCCCGCAATTGCCCTGCGCCAGCGGCTCGCCGCCAGTCACTGTCGCATAGCGCGTGCGGTAGCGACTGGCGGTTTCGATAACGGCGCCCAGCGTCATCGTGGTACCGCCATGAAACGCGTAGGCGGTATCGCAGTAGCCGCAACGCAGCGGACAGCCGGTCAGCCGTATGAACACCGTCGGCAAACCGACTCGGCTGGTTTCGCCTTGCAAGGAAAGAAAAATTTCACTGATGCGCAGGGTCCCCATCAGCCGTGTGTCATTGGAATTCGAATCAGGACTTTCATCGATGCGAATACTCTGACTTGGGTGGACGCCGGAGTCGGCAACAACTGTGGTGTTGACGTTGCTAGTCACTCTGCGCCCTTGGGTCCCGACGCGGGCGCTAAGGCTTGCTGGCGGAGGTCGCGGATTTTAGCGCCGCAAGCCGGCGCTTGGCTTTGTCCGCCGCGTCACTGATAGGAAATTTCGTGACCAGGTCTTCGAGTGCTTTTCTGCCGACGGTCGAATCGCCCATTTCAATCTGGGAGCTCGCGATATTGAGCATCGCCTCCGGTACGCTAGGGCTGTCGGGATAACTGCTGATCAGCGCCTGCTGGCTGGCGATGGCGAGCTTGAAATCACGCAGATTGAAATAGGAGTCCCCTATCCAGTACTGTGCCCGCGGCGCCAGCGTGCTCTTGGGATATTGTTTGACAAAATTCTGGAATGAGACGATGGCGCCCTGATAGTTGCCGATACGGCGCTGACTTTGCGCTGTTTCGTACGAGCGCGTCTCGGTACCGCCATCGACATTCGCTACCGTGGCGGCAGGCGCCGCCGGCGCATTGGCTGCGGTTTTGGTGGCAACGGGAGGGGGCGGCGTGGCAGTGCCAGGCGGCGATGCACCCGTCACATTCGCCGGCGCTGCGGTCGCGGGTGGCGAGGCGGCAGGCGTGGGCAGTCCCTGCTGCTCGAAGCGGCGCAGCCTCGTATCGAGATCCGTATACATGTCGCGCTGTCGTTTGGCGGTGTTTTCGATATTGTTGTTCAATACTTCAATCTGCCCGCGCAACTTGCTCATTTCAAGCTTAACGGCTTCGATCTGCGTAAACAAATCAAGCACGGGTTGACCCTTGAGCCCTTCCTCCAACTTGGCAAGGCGTGCACTGATGGCCTGTTGTTGCGCGTTGATCTGGGTGCCGAGGTCATCGATGCGCTTTTTCTCCACGGCAATCTGCCGGCGCGCCTCGGCATCGTCGAAAATGGCACCCAGGACCGGCAAGTTCACGCACCAAAGCAAAACCGCGCCGCAACCCAAGGCTGCGGCGCGGCGCAGGGCGAAACCGATCAAGTTTCCCGTAGCACCTGTCACATTATGTCCTTCGCGATAACAGCTTACTTTTCAACCGAATAGACAATATCATCGCGGCGATTTTGCGAGTATGCGTTCTCGTCGGTGCCGGTTGCCTGGGGTTTTTCTTCGCCGAAGCTCACGGATTCGATTTGCGCTTCCTGCACGCCCAGCAGCAACATCATCTGTTTGACGCTGTCGGCGCGGCTCTGGCCGAGCGCGAGATTGTATTCGCGGCTTCCACGTTCGTCGGTATTGCCCTGAATGACTATTTTCGCGGAGCGATTTTGTTTCAGGTATTCGGCATGCGCGGTGACCAGCGGTTTGAATTCGTCCTTGATAGCCACGCTGTCGTAATCAAAGAAAACGCTGCGTTTGGAGAGTATGTTGCCTGGCTCGTTGAGCGGATTTCCGACCACTGGCTTTCGCACGACGGGTGTTACAACAGGTGGCGTAGGGGGCTTGGGTTTGACCTCGGCGCCAGGAGCGGGACCGCTGGGCTTGCGTTCTTCGACCGACGCCGGCGCCTGTTCCTTGACATCCTTGCTTGCGCATCCGGCGAATATTGCCAGAGCTGCGATGCCGAATATGAGTTTTTTCATGGTGTTGCTCCTTTATTGGCTCTTAATTAGCGGGCCCCACGCCGGCTCTCGCACATCGCCGGTTTCCATGCTGAAACGCTGGCGCACACGCCCGTCACTCGATGCCGCGGCTAATATACCACGGCCCTTGTTGTCGCTTGCATACAGTATGATGCGGCCATTCGGCGCAAAAGTAGGTGATTCGTCGCGGCTGTTATCCGTCAAAACCTGCGGCTGCCTGCTCACAAAATCCTGCGTTGCAATGTTGAAGCGCCCACCGTTGCGCTGCACGAACACAAATGATTTTCCGTCCGGCGCATGGCGTGGGCTGACGTTGTAGCTGCCTTCGAACGTGAGTCGTTCGGGCGCCCCGCCTGTTACCGGTACGCGATAGATCTGCGGACTGCCTCCGCGGTCGGACGTAAACAGTATCGACTGCCCATCGGGTGAAAAATTCGGCTCCGTGTCTATGCTGGTGGAACTGGTGAGTCTGGCGGCATTGCCGCCGTCGACATTGATCAGATAGATCTGTGAGTTGCCGTCCTTGGTCAGCACCACCGCGAGTCGTCGGCCGTCCGGCGACCAAGCAGGTGCGCTGTTGCTGCCCTTGAAATTTGCCGCGACCGTGCGATTGCCGTTCACCAGTGATTGGATGTAAACAATGGGTTTTTTCTGTTCGAATGAAACATAGGCGATACGCGTGCCGTCCGGTGACCAAGCCGGAGAAATAATGGGCTCGTTGGATGCGAGCACGGTCTGTGGATCGGAAGCATCGGCGTCCGCCACCTGTAACTCAAAACGGGAGCCCCGCTTGACCACATACGTAATGCGGGTGCTGAAGACACCGATGTCACCGGTTAGCTTCTCATAAATCGCGTCGGCTATTCGATGGGCTGTATTGCGCAGTTGCGCGGGGGCGACCTGATAGGCGTAACCGGCAAGCTGCACCTGTTTTGCAACGTCCAGCAGCCGAAAACGCACGTCCCAATTGCCACTCGGGAGCCGTGATGCGCTGCCTATCACCAAGGCGTCGGCGCCGCGTGTTTTCCAGGTCGGGTACTGAACGTCCGCCGGTTCGGCGGGTATCGACGTCAGGCCGCCACTATCAATCATCCGGAACAGGCCGCTGCGGCTGAGATCGGCGGCAACGATATCCGTCACCTTCTGCGGCAGCGACTCTTCCGTTCTGAAGGGCGCAATGGCGATCGGTATCTGGTTGGCGCCGCCGCCTATAATTTCAAGCCTGAGTTGTGCATGCGCACTGGTGATGCACAGCAAGCAAAGCAATGCGATATTAAGTAGCGTTTTTTTAATGTTCATCGCACCGTATTATAACGACATTGTGCCATGCATCATCGTGGAACTGTCTCCCAAACAGCTACTCTTGGGGTCTGAACTTTAGATTTAGTTCCCGGAACTCTCTGAACATTGCCGGGTCCGGGGGAACCGGCAGCGGCTGTGCCCTTAGAATTGCCCGCTCGACGGCATTGTCGTAAGCCGTATTGCCGCTGGTTCGCTTGAGATTGACACCCGCCATCACATTGCCATCCGGCAACAGCGGAACGCTGAACTCGGCTTCAGGATTGCCCTGTATGTTCGGTGGCAGAACGATGAAACGCCGAATCTTGTCGCTGATTGCCTTCTTGTACTTGTCGACCTGCGCAGCGCGCGCCGTCGTCGCCTGTTCGGCTTGCTTGCGTTGTATATCTTCCTGCTCTTTTGCAAGTCGTTGTGCCTCGGTGGCTTCCCGGGCCTGCTGTTGTTTTTCCTCGCCGCGCTTCCTGGCATCGCTCTTCTGCTGCTCGATGAGACGACGCTCCTTCTCCACATTTTCTTTTTCGGCCTTCTCGGATTTCTCCTTCATCGCTATATCCGGTTTGGCGACTTCGGGCTTGACTGCCGTCTTGGGGGGAGGGGGAGGCTCGACCTTGGGCGGTGCGACGGGCGGAGGCGGTGGCTCCGGTGGAGGGGACTCCACCTTGGGTAGTGACTTGGATGGCAGATTGGTCCATAGATCCACGATATTGGCCTGCGGTTCCACCTTCTTCTGCCAGTTGACGCCGAACACCAGCAGTGCAATGAACAGCAGATGCATCCCGAATGCACCGGCACCGGAGATAACTTTCTCGTGCTGGCTGGGGTAAACGTGGGCGTTCATGACGGCGCTACTGCATTGCAGACGACGTTGTTACTGGCTGCGCGGCTTGGCGAGCAAACCGACTTTGCTGACCTGATTCTGCTGCAGCATATCCATGACGTCGAGCACCGCTTCATAGCGCACGTCCTTGTCCGCGGAAATCACCACCGCCTGATCGGCATTCCGCGCCTGTTTCTCGCGAATTGCCACGACAAGTTCATTGCGCGAGATTTTGCGTTCGTCCGCGTTCGACGAGCGATCACGCAGCCACAACGTCTGGTCGGTGTGTATCGAGACCTCCAGAGGCGCGACGGGCGGGTTCGAAGTCTTGCCTATCGATGGCAGCTCCACCTGGCCGGGGTTCATCAACGGTGCCGCAACCATGAAGATTACAAGCAGCACCAGCATGACGTCGATGTAAGGCACGACGTTGATCTGGTTCATGAGGCGGCGACTGCCGCGTTTTTCTATGAGCATGGGACGACTCCTGTTCAGCTCTGACGCTGAAGAATATTGGAGAATTCCTCCATGAACGAATCGAAGCGCGTTGCGAGCCGGTTAAGGTCGCCCGCGAAGCGGTTATAGGCAACGACCGCCGGAATTGCCGCGAACAAACCCATGGCCGTTGCGATCAGTGCCTCGGATATGCCGGGCGCCACCGCGCCCAGCGTTGCCTGAACCATGGTGGCGAGCCCGCGAAATGAATTCATGATGCCCCAGACGGTTCCGAACAGTCCGACATAGGGGCTCACCGATCCCACTGATGCAAGAAACGACAGGTGCGACTCTAGACTCTCCATCTCGCGCTGATAGGTTGCACGCATGGCGCGGCGCGTGCCATCCATGACCGCGCCTATGTTCTGTCCCGACTGGTTCTGTCCCGATTGTTTGCGCAATTTCGTAAACTCGGCGAATCCGGATTCGAATATTTTTTCCAGCGAGCCCGCTGCCTCGCGTGAATTGACGGCACGCTGATATAGCTGATTGAGATCGCTGCCGCTCCAAAAATCCTTCTCGAATTTGTCGGCCTGCTGGACGGCGCGTTTATAGGTGAATATCTTGATGAAAATGTAATACCACGAAAACACAGACGCGAGCAGCAGACCCGCCATGACCAATTGCACAAGCAGGCTGGCGTTGGAAATCAGGCTCAACACCGACATATCGTGAGTAACGTTCATGCTTTCCTCATCGTGATTGTGTCCAGGATGGCAGCGGGTATTCTAACGGGCCTGAATGAGAGTTTGTTGACGCATGCCAGTTTGACTTCGGCGCTGACCAATACCAGTGCGCCGCGGCGCACGGATTGCACGAGTTCGATCAGACACCCGCGGGCGCTCGCGAGTTCCGCGGATATATGCAATTCATCATTCAGGCGCGCTGGTTGCAGGTATTCGATGGACGCCGCTCGAACCACGAAAATGACATTCTGTTCCAGTGCCAGTGCGGTCGGGTCAAAGGGCAGTGCACGCAACCATTCGGTGCGTGCGCGCTCCATGAACTTCAGGTAATTGGCGTAATACACCACACCCGCTGCGTCGGTGTCCTCGTAGTAAACGCGAACATTCCATTCGAATGCCGACCCTGCAATTTCGTTTGCCTCACTTGCAGTCCGCGGCTTACCGCTCACGCCTCACCATTGGCCGGATTGTTGTCCCAAAGCTCGGGTGTGCCCGCATTGTTCGGTTGCGCGAGTCCGAAGTGGCGATAGGCGGAGACCGTGGCGATGCGGCCGCGTGGCGTGCGCTGCAAGTATCCCTGCTGAATCAGATAGGGCTCCAGAACGTCTTCTATGGTGTCGCGCTCTTCGCTGATCGCGGCGGCGAGATTGTCCACGCCGACCGGACCGCCGCCGAATTTCTCGATCACGGCGAGCAGCAGTTTGCGATCCATCACGTCCAGGCCCAGCGGATCCACGTCCAGCATCTTGAGCGCGAGGTCGGCCACATCCTGATTGATTTTGCCCTGCGCCTTGACCTGCGCGTAGTCGCGCACGCGGCGCAGCAAGCGGTTTGAAATGCGTGGTGTGGCACGCGAACGGCCGGCGATTTCACGTGCGCCGTCGGCACTGATCTCGATTTCGAGCAATGCTGCGGAGCGCTGCACGATACGCGTGAGTTCTTCGGTGGTGTAAAACTCCAGCCGCGCGACGATGCCAAAGCGATCGCGCAGTGGATTGGTGAGCATGCCGGCGCGCGTGGTCGCGCCTATCAGCGTGAACGGCGGCAGGTCGAGCTTGACCGAGCGCGCCGCCGGCCCTTCGCCTATCATGATGTCGATCTGAAAATCTTCGAGCGCCGGATAGAGGATTTCCTCGACGACGGGTGAAAGGCGGTGTATCTCGTCGATAAACAGCACGTCGTTCGGTTCGAGATTGGTCAGCATCGCGGCAAGGTCGCCGGCGCGTTCGATCACCGGTCCCGACGTGTGCCGCAGGTTGACGCCCATTTCGCGTGCGATGATGTGCGCCAGCGTGGTCTTGCCGAGTCCCGGCGGGCCGAACAGCAGCACGTGGTCCAGCGATTCCTTGCGCTGCCGCGCGGCCTTGATGAATATCTCAAGCTGGCCGCGCACCTTCTCCTGACCTATGTATTCGTCGAGCTGTTTGGGCCGCAGCGCGCGCTCAAACACCTCCTCCTGCGGAGAGGCGGGGGCGGCGGCGATCAGGCGGTCAGTTTCTATCATTCTAAAGGAGGTGACGAGTGAGGAGTTAAGAGTGACGAGACTTATGTCATGCCAGGATTCTACTATTCACTCATTACTCTTCACTGCTTGGAGAGCAGCTTCAACGCCTGCCGTATGCCGTCGGCAACCGCGGTAGCGCCGGGCAATTTCCGCACAGCCCACGCGGCTTCCTTGTCATTGTATCCCAGCGCCAGCAGTGCATTGAGTATGTCGCTGGTGTGTTCACCGCCTGCAACCGGCGTGGCAACGATGGTCACGTCGAGCTTGTCTTTCAGTTCGAGCAGCAGACGTTCGGCGGTTTTCTTGCCTATGCCGGGAATCTTCGTAAGCCGGCCGCTGTCCTGCGCGCTCACGACTTCATAGAGGTCGGATACGCTCATGCCGGACAAAACTGATAGCGCGGTGCGTGCGCCGACGCCGGAGATCTTGAGCAACTGCCGGAAGACATGGCGCTCCTGCTCGCTGGCGAAACCGTAGAGCAGGTGCGCGTCTTCGCGTACCGTCAAATGCGTATACAGCGTGACGTCGTTGCCGGTCGCAGGCAGCTGGTAAAAAGTGCTCATCGACACGCTGATCTCATAACCGACGCCGTGTACGTCGACCAGTATCTGCGGCGGATGCCGTTCCAGCAGCTTGCCGCTGAGTTTGCCTATCACACCAGTCTCCCCCTCTTCATGCGATAGCCCGCCGTTGCCAGCTTGCCCAGTCCCTGCCCGCCATGCGCATGGCAGATCGCGCATGCCAGGGCATCGGCGGCGTCCGGGCTTGGGTCGCCGGCCAGGGCCAGCAGCCGCCTGACCATCGCCTGCACTTGCTCCTTGGCGGCGTGGCCGTTGCCCACGACTGCCTGCTTGATCTGCAATGCAGTGTATTCGGACACCGGCAGGTCACGTCCCACGGCGGCACACATGGCGGTGCCGCGCGCCTGGCCCAGCAGCAACGTCGATTGCGGATTCTTGTTGACGAATACCTTCTCGATCGTGACCTGATCCGGCTGCTCCCCCGCGATGACTTCGTGCAGACCATCGAGTATGGTTTTCAGACGCGATGCCAGATCATCACTCGCGGCAGTCTTGATGCATCCGCTGGTGACGTAGATGAGATTGCTGCCCAACTTGTCGATTACGCCGAAACCCGTAATGCGCAGTCCGGGGTCTATGCCGAGAATTCGCGTGCGCGAATTCAGTGAGGAGTGAGGGGTGATGAGTGATGAGTGGCGTGAGTCATCGCGGCCATCTACGGCAGGTGGTAGCTGCCGCAGGCGCAGGGATCTACTCTTCACTCCTCACCCTTTACCCCTCACCACTGCCGTCCATGACGGCAGTGGTATAGACTTCCTGCACATCGTCCACGGCTTCCAGAGCGTCGAGCAGTTTTTGCATGTGCACGGCGTCGTCGCCATTGAGTTCCGCCTCTGTGGTGGGCTTCATGGTCACTTCGGCGTGGTCGGGTTTCAATCCTGCTTTTTCGAGTGCAACCTTGACGGTTGCAAAGTCGTTGGGCCCGGTAATGACTTCGAGGCTGCCGTCCTCGTGGGTGACGATATCCTCCGCGCCGGCATCAAGTGCAGCCTCCATCAGTTTTTCCTCGCTGGTGCCGGGTGCGAATATCAGCTGCCCGCAATGATGGAACAGGAATGCAACCGATCCGTCGGTCCCCAGATTTCCGCCGTATTTGGTAAATGCATGACGCACGTCGGCTACCGTGCGTGTCTTGTTATCGGTCATGCAGTCGACCATTACGGCGGCACCGGCTATGCCGTAGCCCTCGTAACGTATCTCTTCATAATTGACGCCCTCGAGATCGCCGGTGCCGCGCTTGATTGCGCGCTCGACGTTGTCCTTGGGCATATTGTTTTCATAGGCCTTGTCGACGGCCAGTCGCAGGCGCGGATTGGATCCGGGGTCGCCGCCGCCCATGCGCGCCGCAACCGTAATCTCCTTGATCAGCCGCGTAAAAATCTTGCCGCGCTTGGCGTCCTGCTTGCCCTTGCGGTGCTGAATATTGGCCCACTTGCTGTGACCCGCCATGGTTTCCTCTGCTTGCTCTGGTTGCGCGCATGCGCTGCGTGACCTGCATTGCCGCAGTTCGCGGTATAGCACTGATATAATTGAAATTTTATCACACACTCATGCGGGAGTTGCGATGATCGAACCGCTGTCGATCGCAAAAGCCGAACACGAAATCTGCTTACTGCCCGGATTTGGCAACCGCCATGGACTCATAACCGGCGCGACCGGCACTGGCAAGACCGTCACCTTGCAGGTGATGGCGGAGCGCTTCTCCTCCATCGGCGTACCGGTATTCATGGCTGACGTGAAGAGTGATTTGTCGGGACTCGCAGCAGCAGGAGCGGGTTCGGCCAAAATGCAGGAGCGCCTCGCGCAACTGAAGATAGATGCGCCGGCGTGGAGCGCATGCCCGGTTGTATTTTGGGACGTGTTTGGCAAGTCCGGACACCCGGTGCGTGCAACCATCTCTGATATGGGACCGCTGTTGCTTGGAAGACTGTGCAATCTCAACGGTACGCAGCAGGGCGTTTTGACGTTGACATTCAAGATCGCCGACGACAAAGGGTTGTTGCTGCTCGATCTCAAGGATCTGCGCGCCATGTTGCAGTTCATAGGCGACAATGCCAAGCAGTTCACGACCGAGTATGGCAACATTTCCGCGGCTTCGGTAGGCACGATACAGCGCGGTTTGATCGAAATGGAACAGCAGGGCGCAACGGAGTTTTTCGGCGAACCCATGCTGGACATCAACGATCTCATCCAGACAGACAGCAAGGGCCGTGGGGTCATCAACATTCTTGCGGCCGACAAGCTGATGAATTCGCCCAAGCTGTATTCGACATTTCTGCTGTGGATGTTGTCGGAACTGTTTGAGCAATTGCCCGAGATTGGTGACCCCGAAAAACCAAAACTGGTGTTCTTCTTTGATGAGGCACACTTGCTGTTTAACGAAGCGCCCAAGTCGCTGCTCGAAAAAATCGAGCAGGTTGTGCGCCTGATCCGCTCCAAGGGGGTAGGCGTTTATTTCGTAACGCAGAATCCGCTCGATATTCCCGACACCGTGCTTGGCCAGCTCGGCAATCGTGTCCAGCATGCGCTGCGCGCGTTCACGCCGCGCGACCAGAAGGCGGTCAAAGCGGCGGCACAAACCATGCGTGCCAACCCCAAACTGGATACCGAGACGGCAATTACCGAGCTCTCGGTCGGTGAGGCATTGGTGTCATTGCTGGATGAAAAAGGCCGTCCGGCAGTCGTTGAACGTGCATTCATATTGCCGCCCGCATCCAGGATAGGACCGGTTAGTGACGAAGAGCGCGCCACCATCATCAAGTCATCGGTGATCGCCGGCCACTACGAGCAAGTCGTGGATCGCGAGTCGGCCTATGAAAGAATCAAGGGCAGCGCCGCGGAGAACCAAGCCGCCGATGCATCGGCGCCTCAATCGCAGAGCGCGCCACAAGCTTCTGGCGGTGGCATCATGGACATGCTGGGCAAAGTGCTGCTCGGCAGCACGGGTCCGCGCGGTGGCCAGCACCCTGGCATCCTGGATGCGGTCGCGAAAAGCGCGGCTCGCAGCATAGGCTCGCAGGTCGGTCGCGAAATCTTCAGGGGAGTCCTGGGTTCCATACTGGGTGGAAGAGGCAGGCGTTAATGTCAGTCGAGCAATGACCGCTGACCGGCGCAATGCCGCCATCGGCGTTGCGCTTACGATTATAGGCGCAATCGCTTTTTCCGCTAAAACCGTCATCATCAAACTGGCCTATCAGTACGACGTAGACGTGCTGACGTTGCTCGCGTTGCGCATGATGTTCGCGCTGCCGCTGTTCCTGATAATGGCATGGTGGGCAGGTGGCGGCGGGGCGCCGGTAAGCCGGCGCGATGCGTACACGCTGGTCGGGCTGGGCTTTATCGGTTACTACCTCGGCAGCTACCTCGATTTCGCGGGCCTGCAATATATCTCGGCGGGTCTGGGGCGCCTTATCCTGTACCTGTACCCGACTCTGGTATTAATACTGTCGGCGGTGTTTCTGAAGCAACCGATAAGTGCACGTCATCTCGTGTCGCTGGCGCTATCCTATGGCGGCATCGCGCTGGCGTTACAGCATGAGATAGCCATCGGTGAAGATATGAGCCGTATGGCGCTGGGTTCGTTGTTGGTGTTCGGCGGTGCGGTTTGTTACGCCGTATACCTGATCACCGGCGGCGGTCTCGTGCAGAGACTGGGTTCGATGCGGTTCACCGCTTATGCATCGATCCCGGCGTCCCTGTTCGTGATCGCGCACTTCATGGTGATGCGTGGTCCTGCGCGGCTGGCCGTGGCGCACGAGGTCTATTTTCTGGCGCTGATCATGGCGGTGTTTTCGACCGTGTTGCCATTGTGGCTGCTCGCGGAAGGGCTTAAACGCATAGGCGCGAATCAGTCGTCGCTGGTTGCCTGTATAGGGCCGCTGGCAACCATCGTTTTTGCCGCCATGTTCCTTGGCGAGCCTATCACTTCCATTCAACTCGCCGGCGCGTTGCTGGTGCTCGCCGGCATCATGATTATCAGTCTCAAGCCGCGAGGGGCTGCGGCGGATTCAGTGGTGAAGTAATTTTTCAGCCCCAGTGAAATGTTTCCCACCGATGCTATGGCTGAATCAGTGCGCGCAACGTTCTCACGTCCTTGATGCGGTGAAAATCCCATAGCGACTTCAGCAGCTTCTGCGCCCGCGGTTTGCCTAACACAGGGCCCATCAGGTCCAGCGCTTTTTCCTGTTCGTCCTGTCGCGCAATCGGGTTTGCGCTGCTGCCTTTGGCCGCCATGGTCTGGTGCGTCAAACGGCGTCCGTCCTTCAGTGTGACATCCATGATGCATCGCCAGCCGCGTTCCGCGCTGGTTAATCCGGGATCGCCGACTGCATCCACCTTTTTGCGCATCGCCAGCACTTTCGTATCCCGCATGCGAGCGTAATCGTGCGCGGACTTGAAAGTCACCGTGCCGTCGGCCAGCATCACGGCAAGTTGATGCTGTACGCAGATGTTGGGCATGTCGCGGTTGTTGACCGACATCAGGTCCTTGTGCGGCATGCGCACGCACAGCTTCTGCACGTCCGTGCCCTTGAATCCGTGCTCGCGGATCAATTCCTGCAGCACGTGCAGCGGCGCCTGTATGGGGCCGCCGGCGGACCAGCGTTTGATGCCGCAGCGCATGATTTCGTAGTCCCGGCCCAATCCGTGTACGAGGCGCTCGCGGACGGCTTCCGGTGCGAACGTATAGAAGAAATTGCGGTCACCGGAAAACACGTCCTCGACCCCGCTGAACCCGTGTTCGACCATGACCGCCGCCGCAACCCCGCTCTGGGTAGGCATGCCGGCCATAAACGCTTTTTCTATGTGTTCGGTATCGCGATAAACAGTGGACAGGCCTGCCGCCTGTTGCGATGCATACGACAGCATGAAGCGCGTTTGCCGCGTATCCAGCTTCAACAAAGCGCCTGCGGCGGCGGCGGCGCCAAACAGGCGGCCAAACGTGCTTGGATGATGTCCGGTCTGCCGGAAATGAAGCTCGCCTATGGATAACATGATGCGCGCGCAGATGTCGTAGCCGAGAACGACTGCGCGCAGGAAAGCTGCGCCAGTCAGTCGGTCGCGTTCAGCGATCGCGAGCGCCGCAGGCACCACCCCGGAGCCCGGATGAGTACGTGACGGCGGGTGAGTGTCATCGGTTTCGTCGGCATGCGACAGCATGCCGTTGGCCAGCGCGGCATTGGTAACCGAGGTCAATACGCGGGTCCCTATAATGCCCGCCTGTGGTTTGCCGCCCAGCGCCTTGACATAGGCTATGGCTTTTTTCCCCGGTGGCAGACGCGAACCCGAAATCATGGCTGCAAACGTGTCCACGATGTGCACTTTGGCGCGTTCAACCACCGGCGCAGGCAGCGGCTTACCGAGTGCGCTCGACATATACGCGCTCAGCTCTTTCATGAGTGGCGAAATTACGGGTTTTACTGCTTTCATCGCATGCCTCCAGGCAGGCGCTACTGATCCCCGCGTATTCCAGTCGCTTTGATCAGTTTGCCCCACCGCTGTGTGTCCGACTTCAGGATTGCCGGCACCGAATCGTCTCTGTATCAGACCGTTTCACGCTGTGCCGTAACCGCCGGGGCTTGCAGTGAGCTTGCCACGATTTCCGCGATATCGAGTACGCGTACCCCGGATTTTTCATCGACAGCGGCGATGCCGTCTTCGAGCATGCCCATGCAGAACGGGCATGAGGCGGCGACCACGCTGGCGCCGGTGGCAAGGGCTTCGCGCGCGCGCGTCTGATTGATGCGCGTTGCGCTCTGATCTTTCATCATCGCTTTACCGCCGCCGCCGCCGCAACAGAATGAGTGTTTGCGATTGCGCGGCATTTCGGTCAGATTGACGATGGGTATGGTCTTGAGCGCGCGGCGCGGCTCTTCCACGACGCCGTTGTAGCGGCCTAGGTAACAGGGATCGTGATAGGTGACTTTTTCCTGCGTGATGTCCGACGCTTCGTTCAACGTCAGGCGTCCCGCGGCGATCAATTCATCGATGAGCTGAGTGTGGTGTATGACTTCGTAATTACCGCCGAGCTGCGGGTACTCATTCTTGATGGCATTGAAGCAGTGCGCGCACCCCGTAACCACTTTCTTGACGTTGTAAGCGTTCATCTTATCGACCATTTTCATGGCCAGCTGCTGCGCCAGAAACTCGTGTCCCATGCGGCGCGCGGGGTCGCCGTTGCACGATTCCTCTTTCCCGAGGATCGCGAAACTGATGCCCGCGTTCTGCAGTATGCGCGTAAGGGCCAGCGTAACCTTTTGATTGCGCGCAACAAATGAGCCAAGACAACCGACGAAGAATAGATAGTCCACGGTCTCGCCGGCAGCGACGACCTCGGACATCTGCCGCACCGGCTGCTCCAGCTTGCGCGTCCAGTCGGCGCGTTCGGCGGGCACGTTCTGATACGGGTTGCCGAGTCGCTCGAGGCTGGTGAATATCGGCGCGAGCTCCTGTGGAAACGAGTTCTGTTCCATGACCAGGTTGCGACGCATTTCCACGATCAGCGGCACGTGCTCGATGAACACCGGGCATTGCTCCATGCAGGCACCGCAGGTCGTGCAATCCCAGATTTCCTCGGTTGAAACCGCGCCGCCGATCAGCTCGCGTTCACCGCCACGGCCCCATCGAAAACGGCCGGTGTTGGCTTCCTCGCCCAGCACGCCGGAGAAAATTCCGCCGCGATCCGCCTGTAAGCCCGCGATTTCCAGTACCAGATCGCGCGGCCGCAGCGCTTTGCCGGTATTAAACGTCGGACAGTATTCGAGGCAGCGCCCGCAGTGCATGCACGCGTCGACCGACATCAGTTGCGCCCAACTGAAGTGTTCGAGTTTGGACGCGCCGAAGTTTTCAGCCGTTTCCATGTTGGGTATCGGATTGAGTTCGCCGCGTGGCCGTATCCGCCGCATCAGCACGTTCGCCAGCGCCGTGAATGGATGGATCATCTTGCTGTAGGCGATATAGCCGATGAACACCAGCGCGGTCACCAGATGTACCGTCCAGTTGAGCTGATGCAGTCGCGCGAGCACGTCCATGGGCAGACCCTGCAACGCCAGCGCGACCGGGTAGGAGACGAACGACCATGCGGCCCACGGGTCCTGCGTCATCGCAAGTCGCAGGGCTTGCTGGACAAAACCCTGCACCGCCAGTATCAGCAAGGTGGCCGGCAACAGCAGGTCGTCGCCGCTGGTTTGCTGCGTGGCCGGCCGCAGCACGAGACGCCGGTACAGCGCCATCGAAGTGCCGAGTATCAGCAGCAGTCCGCCGACGTTCATGGCCAGTTTGAAGCCGAGGTAAAAATTGCCGTGAAAGAAGCTGAATCCAAGCAGCGGCACGGTGAAATCGGTTTCCACCATGACGATGAGGGTGCCGATCAGCAGCGTCACGAAACCCGTGAATATCGCCGCATGCATGATGCCGCCATAGAGGTTGCGCGTGCGCACGATGCGTCCGTGCAGCACGCTCATGCGCACCATGTTCCAGATGCGATGGCCCATCTGGTCGAAACGGTTTTCGGCTTGCCCCAGCCGCCAGCGGCGCACGCGCCGCGCCAGACCGTAGGCGAGCAGGCCGATCGGGATGATCATCAGCACATACGCCGCGATCACCCCGGCGGGAACGATGTTGAAGAATATTTCCCGTGATGGAATCACGCTTGTTTCTCCGTGGGTTGCTGCGGCGTCTTGCCGCGTATTGCTCCTGTGCCGAGGACGACAACCGTCGATGCCAGAGCCAGTAATATCAGGGCGACCACGCCGCCGAGAATCAGCAGCGGAGCGTCACCCGCCGCATTCGAACTCGTCAGCCGGACGAGGGCGCCGTATAGCGAGGCCGCGAGTACTGCCAGCGCCGGCGCCGTGAGCAGGATGGCCACGGCGCACATCGCATTACGCGAAAATATCGCACCGACCCGTTTGATGTATGCCGCCGATTGCGGATGAGCCCCGCCGGCTATGCCTGCCGCGATAGCGCCGCCCACCAGCAGTACGACCGCGAGCATGCGCAGCGCCGCCCATTCTCCGGCTTCTGACATCAGAAGGACGGCGACTCCCGCAGCCAACAAGATTAACCCGTAACGCATAGTTGACGCAGATTTAAACTTTGCCTATTGAAGATTTGAGTGTCTATTCAGTCCAATTGACTCAGACATCTCCAGTAGCCCGGAAGGAGTCCGCAAGACGTATTCCGGGAAAATGCACCGCGTACCGAAAGACCGTGAGTTCACGCATCTATGTTTCCCCGGAATACGGCCATTATAAAACTATGGCTTTCTTCCAGGCTACGTTCGTAGGCGAACGGAAACGCAGGCAAAGGATGGCGGTTCTTTTCATAGGGACTGAATAGTATGACCTTAAGAAGAACGCAGTTGCTTTACGCGCGCGGCGAACGCCGGCAGCACTTCGCGGCAGTCGCCAACTACGCCGTAGTTGGCGCGCGTGAATATGTCCGCCTCGGCATCATTGTTGATGGCGACGACTGTTTTTGCGGCGCTGATTCCCGCCAGGTGCTGGACCGCGCCGGAGATGCCGACGGCGACATACAGATCGGGCGTTACGCAGGTGCCGCTCAACCCCACTTGATGGGATGAAGGCACCCAGCCCGAATCCGCCACGGGCCGTGAGCAACCGACTGCCGCCCCCAGCGCGGTTGCGGTTTCCTCGATGAAATGCCAGTTGTCCTTGCCACCCAGTCCGCGGCCGCCGGAAACGATGATTTTCGCGTCTTTGAGTTTTGGGCCAGCGGTTGCCGCAGCTTCCACCTGATCAATAAGGGTAACTTTGCCGGGCGCAGGCACGGGGACATCGACGGCGATGGTTTGCGCCGCTGCCGATGCCGCACACGCTTCGAATATCGCCGCGCGCACCGTTGCAAGGCGCGGCGTTCCGCGTACCACGAATTCGCCCATTACGCCGCCGCCGTAGACCGGCTTGTTCACCACCAGATCCTTGCCTTCAACCGACAGCACGGTACAGTCCGTTACCAGTCCGGTATCCAGGCGCGCGGCCAGTCGTGGCACCCATTCGCGGGTCTCCGGCGTGTGGCAAAACAGCACCACCGACGGCGCGCAGGCCGCGATCACGGCTTGCGCCGCCGCCAGACTGGCTTGCGCCGTATAGGGGCGGTAATGCTTGCCTTCAACCAGATATAACGACGAAAAGCCGCCGCGGAACTGCTCCGCCGCGCTCTTCAGGTTGTCGCCGACCAGCGCACCCAGCAGCGGTTCCCCCAGCGCAGCGGCCAGCGCCGCGCCTGCGGTTGCAACCTCCAGCGAAGCAGGCGCAAGCGCGCCGCCGATTACGTCACCAAATACGAGTACGCCAGCCATCAGATAAACCCCAGTTCGTGTAATTTGTCGGCCAGGGCGGTGCCTTGCTCTGCCGGAGAACTCCCCGCTATCAGTTCGGCCTTGGACGTGCGCAGCTGTATCTGCAGATTCCGCAATTCGACCTTGGCTGCCGAAGGCTGCAAGCCCAGATCCGACGCTTTCCAGCCCGGTATCATGGCGCGTCCGGCCGCCATCGTGCCGCGCATGGGCGGAAAGCGCGGCTCATTGATCTCGCTCGAAACACCCAGCAGCGCCGGCAGTTCCACGCGCAGCCGTTGGTAACCTTCCTCGACGAGACGATGCACCGTCAGTTGTTTGCCGTCGTCGGACTCGATCTTGGCGACGGGCGTAACCGCGGCTACATCCAGCGCTTCGGCCAGCCAGTGCAGCACCTGACCGCCATCGGTGTCCGAGGCCTGCCGGCCGCACAGGATCAGATCGAAACTGCCTATCTTGCGTATCGCTGCCGCCAGCGCACGTCCCACGCCTGCGCTGTCGGCGTTCAGCAGATCCGGATCGTTGATCAGCATCGCGGTGTCGGCGCCCATGGCGATTGCGCGCTTCAGCGATTCGCGGCTGCTATCGTCGCCCAGGCCCAGCGCCGTAACCTTGCCGCCGTGCTTTTCCTTCAGGCGCAACGCTTCCTCGAGCGCGTTGGCGTCGTAACCGTTCATGACCGGCGGTATGCCGAAGGGTGACACGATGCGCTTGCCGCTCGGATCAAGCTGGATGTGACTGGGCGGAATGTTAGGATCCGCGACTTGTTTGATGGTAACTACTATGTTCATGATTTACCTGTATAAATTCAAATAACGAGATGCGCGCTCGTGAGCCTCTCGGCATGGTCGTTATGATCTGTCGGCAAAGGATTGCTGACCTACCCGCCTATTGTATAGCGGTCTAGCCACTCCGCCCTCATGGACTGCTCTCACAGAATCGCCGTCCTACGCTGTTGCCGGCGTGCGCTGCGCGTATTTTACTACGCCGCCTTGGCAAGCTTCGCGGCGTTGCGTCCGGCGAGGCGGCCATAGGTGGCGCCCTGCATGAGACCCGATCCGCCGGCGTAATTCATATAGAAGAATCCACCCGCGATTTCGCCACACGCAAACAGGCCCGGGATGGGTGCTTCCCAGTTGCTCAACACCTGAGTGCTGGTGTTGATGCGCAGTCCGCCGAACGTAAACGTAATGCCGCAGCACACGCCATAGCCGTGATACGGCGGCGTATCGATGGGCGAGGCCCAGTTCGACTTGTTGATGGCGAGCCCGCGCGTGCACTTGCCATCGCGATCGCGGTGGTCAAAGGTTCCCGGCTGCACGGCGCGGTTGAAGTCCTCTATGGTTTTGACGAAAGGTGCGGGCTCCAGGCCCAGCTTGGCAGCCAGTTCCTGTAGCGTATTGGCCTGCGCGCCGGTCGCATTCGAGTAGCCCTTGGGAAGATGCGCGGTCTTTTTGTCGAATATCTGATAGGCAACGCCCTGCGGCTGCAGCATGATGGCCTTGCCGGTTTTCGCGTAGGTATAGGCGCGCATATCGGAACCCTCGTCGACAAATCGCTGCCCATTCACATTGACCATGACGCCCCACGGATAACCATGGCGCCGGTACTCGAGCGCCGGTCCGATACGCACACTGAATGCTGGCCGGTCTATGTCCTGCGGCGTGGCGTGGCAACCGCTCAAGTTGCCGTAGGATTGCGCGCCGATGTCCCACGCCGCACGCAGGCCGTCGCCGGTATTGAACGGTACACCGCGCACCTTGACGCGGTCCCAGCCTTCCCCGAGGTAGGCGGTGCGCATGGCCGCGTTCGCCTCGAATCCGCCGCAGGCGAGCACCACGGCCTTGGCGTAAATTTTTGTATAACCCTCGGGTGTCAGAACGTAGGCGCCATTGATGCCGCCGCGTTTGTCTTTCAGCAATTCGGTCACGATGTTCTGATAGCGTATGTCCACGCCCATTTTTGCGGCAACGTCGAAACCAAGATCCGACAGGCGCGCACCGCCACCGTTCATGGTCACCACGACGCTCGCGCCGGGTTCGTCGTAGCTGGGGTACCAGACGTGCCCGAGGGAACGCAGCCACTTGATCGTGGGCAGCGATTCGCTGACCAGTTGCTGCAGCAGTTCGGGATTCGAATAGCCTTCGGTGACACGCATGATGTCTTCGTAAAACTTTTCCTGCGTGTACGGCGTGACCATTTCACGCATCTGTTTGATTTCGTTTTCCGAAATGCTGCCTATCAACGGCAGCACATCATCGTCGAGCGAGCTCCAGCCAAAGCGCAGATCGCCGCCGGTGAAGTACGTATTGCCGCCGCGCAGGTCCTTGGTGGCTTTTTCGAGCAATGCGACCTTGGCGCCGCTTTCGGCGGCGGCAATCGCGGCAGCGAGACCGGCATTGCCTGCGCCTATCACCAATACTTCGTATCGTGCTTCAGGGTCCGACATAGTGTGTTAGCTCTTCCCCGCCTGGCTTTCCGCCTTGAGTCGCGCGATTGCAAACGGCCACATGCCGCCGGCTTTGATCAGGTTCTCTATCATAGGCGGATATCTGCGCACGGGCAGGGTTTTGCCGCTGGACGGGTTCCTGACCATGCCTTTGCTGTAATCAATTTCCAGCGTCTGGCCATCTTCAACAATGCCGGTAATTCCCGGCACCGCCAATACCATGTCACCGCCCGAAATGCCGTTGCGCAGGAACAGCGTCGAGAACGACTCGGCGAGCACTGCGACGATACCGACCTCAAACAGCACCTTGCCGTGGCGCGAGGACCCGCAGCCGAAATTCCGGCCGGCGACGACGATATCCCCGGGCCTGACCTGCGATGCAAACTCGGGCCGCGCGGATTCCATGGTGTGTTTGCGCAGTTCCGCGGGATCCGGATAACGGTAATAGGGGTTGATGCAGTCGGTATCGATGGAGTCGCCGAACTTCCAGACTTTGCCGCTTACCGGCTGGTTGAGATCAAAGCTCACGAAACACCTCCCTGGGGTTTACGATTTCGCCAGCAACTGCCGCTGCCACCACGGTCAGCGGCCCACCCAGATACAAATTGGCGTCCAGGCTGCCTTTGCGTCCGCGATAGTTGCGCGTGGTCGCCGTAATGCATGTCTCGCCGGCCGACATGTATCCAACTTTCGGCTGGCAGATACCGCAGCCGGGCGTAATGAACTGTCCGCCGGCTGCGACGATAGCCTGGGCCACACCTGTTTCCATGCATTGGAGATATACGGGTTGCGATGCGGGCGACACGATAAAGCGCACACCCTTTGCGACTTTGCGGCCCTTGAGCATACGCGCCGCAATCTCGATGTCCTCATAGCGCCCGTTGGCGCACGAACCTATCTGCGCCTGCTGGATTTTCACGCCCCTGACCTCGTCGACCGGGCATACATTGCCCAGCGTATGCGGTTTGGCGACGACGAACGGCATCTCGTCGACATTGAGATATATCTCCTTCTCGTACGTCGCGTCCGCGTCCGCCGTCAGCGGCTCGTAGGGCACGTCGGTGCGCGATTCCAGCCACGCGCGCGTTTTTCCATCGCACGGAAACATCGAGAACGTGGCGGCAACGTCCACGCCCTGCGTGGCTATGCACATGCGGCTGTCTATCGGCATCTGCGGGATCAGCGGCCCGGTGTACTCGATCGACATGCCGGCGCCGAAGTCGTCGCCGTATTTGCCCGCCAGCGTCAGCAAAATATCCTTGGAAATCGGATAGTTCGGGTAATGCCCATCCAGAGTGACTTTTATCGAGCGCGGCACTTCGAACCACATCTCGCCGAATACCAGTGCATAAAAAGCGTCGGCTTTGCTGATGCAGGTACTCGCCGCATTCAGGCAGCCGTAGCCGGTGGTGTGCGAATCATTGCCCAGTACCAGTTCGCCCGGGCGCACATAGCCATAGTCGATCATCCACTGGTGCGCAATGCCGGGCTCCTCGACATAAGTCGTGATGCCGAGACGCTCGCACTCGCGGCGCATCATCACGCTGCGGTCCGCCAGCGCCTGCGACAGCGCGGGCTGGTGATGATCGTTGAGGATGAAAACCTTGTCCTTGTCGAATACCTTGGGCAGCCCGTCGGTGAAACCGGCCTTGATCGCCTGCTCGATCACCGTGTGAAAACTGTAGTTGTGCATCATGCCGTCGATACGCGCTTCGACGATATCCCCGGCCATTACAGATTTCCCGAGTTTGTTCTTCTTCGAAAACAGTTTCTCCACCATGGTCTGGCCCATGATTTCTCCTCAAAAAAACGAATTTTGGCGCGCTTACTCGAGGCGAATACCTGCGTCGCTTATGACCTTGCCCATGCGAGTTACCTCGGATTTTACTGCGGATGCGAATACCTGCGTGGTACTCCCGCTTGTCTCGACTCCGGCGGCCAGGAACTGCTCCCTGGTCTTCACCGTGCTCAGGAAGCGCACGCTTTCCTGGTTGAGTCGTTTAATGATGCTTTCAGGTGTTCCGGCCGGAGCAAACAGCCCGTACATTTGCACGGATTCATAGCCAGGCAAGCTTTCAGCCACGGATGGCAATCCGGGCGCCAGTGCACTGGGCTGCGAAGTCGTTACGGCCGCAACCAAGCTCATAGAGTTTCTCTACGAGCTCACGGAGGCGCTTGAAAGCCGTTACTTCGCTATGTAGGTCACTACATGTGCAGCTACAACAATAATCGGGGGCTCACGGCATGCAGTAACAATCACCGGGTGCGGATCGACGTACTGGAGGGTGCCGTGCTTACGGCGATTGAGCGCAGTGTACTTATGCCTGCAGCCGTCGAATACGTAGTAGAAAAAGCACTTCAACTCGTGCGCGAGAGTCAGGAGCAGCAGCCCGACCTGAAGGATAGATTGGAAGCTGACTATCAACGCCTGCACCGACAATTGGAGAACCTCGTTTCAGCAATCGCCCAAGGGCAGAACTCGACCATGATCATGGCTGAAATTCAGCGTCGCGAGTTCGAACTCAAAACGCTGAAAACTAAACGCCGGAACCTGATCTCGCCACAGGATTTCACAATGCGAAACTGGGGCGAACTGAGGCGAGGGGCGCATGCGCGAATGGGCCAATTCAAAGACCTACTGCATAGCGACGTTCCGATGGCCCGAAAGGCCCTTCGCGAATTATTAAACGGGAATATTCGCTGCATCCCTGTAATCAAGGATGGTCGCAAGTCTTAGAGCATCAAAGGCGAGACGAAGCTAGGCGCTTTAATAGCGCCAGCTAGCGTCAAGGTGGCGTCCCCACGGGGATTCGAACCCCGGTTACCGCCGTGAAAGGGCGATGTCCTAGGCCTCTAGACGATGGGGACTGCGAGGCGTATGCGCTTGCGCGCGGAAATTACAGGCGCAGATTATAGACGACTGCGGCGATTTGATCCATGCGAAATTTATTCGCGGCTCCGGAATATTCGGCTTAAATCCCAAGTTGTGCTAGGGGAAAGGGTCGTCCGGGTCGCGCGCGATTCAATGAATGACCCTGAGGTGCGGTGACTGACCATGTCCCACATTGAGCATTATCACAACGTGTCCCAGCATGACGATGCCGCCCTTGATGCGATTGTTGCCGTTGTCGGTGTAGTCGAAATCATACGCGCGCTGCAGAACCACGCGTCCATCGCTGTTGCGCACGGGTTTGAGGCTGGATATTGCAATGGTGTCGTCGAGTAACATCATCCCCTCGGCAACGCACGCCGCGCGCGCGGCCTGGATTGCCAACTCGCGCACCCGCAGGCTGTCCATCCAGAGCCAGACCGCGGCTGCGGCGGTGACGAAGCAGACCAATTCAAGGACTGAGATAGACATCGATCTGCAAGGTTGCTTGGTGGGTACGCATCGACAGAGTTGCTGGGTGCTGGTTCGGCATCTTGCTGTTTATCGTGTCAATTGCCTGGGAACCGGAGGCAACCGGAAGGGCGCCGTTCCGTTCGGGAACGGACTTTACTTGGCTACTTGCTTCAGATGTATCAGTGCACACGCGCCAAATGTGGATCCTCCGAACTCCGCGATAAGCTCGAACGTCTGTTCGCGTTTGGACATTTCGACCAACGCGAAAGCGGACGGTGAGCGATGGATCTTGATTGAGGCGACGGGTCCGTATTTTGAACAATGTTTGACGATCACCCGTTCGATCTCTTTGTCCGTGCCATTCAAATCAACCTGCAACATTCTGCATGCTCTCCTCGTGCCTATCCGCCAGCTTTCGCAGGCACCGGTCGAGTTGGGGTCGCGACCGATGTCTGACCAGTCAGTTAAAACGCAATTTTCGTACCAAAGTTCACATTGGCGGCAAGTTCTACTTTATCGCCCTAATTAGCACATCTTCTTATGAAAGCTGCCATTTCCCGAGAATTCCATGAAATGTCGCGTAAGAGCACTACAATCATGTGACGAAAGTTGGACATTTATCACGAATTCTCGTTGTTTGTGCGGCGGACGGGTGATCCCGGCTACGCAAACACGTTCCCCCCAAATTTATACTTCCACCATCTGGAAGTCCGCTTTGGATGCGCTGCAGTCAGGGCAACTCCAAGTCTCCGGTACGTCCTGCCAGCGTGTTCCGGGTGCCACGCCTTCATCCGGCATGCCCAGCGCTTCGTCGTAGGCAAACGCGCACAGCAGGCATTGCCATTTCTTGAATCCGGCGCGCGCTTCCACGCTGGGCGCTGCTGCAGTCGGAGCGGTCCGTGGCTGCGGATAATTGAGGACGATCGCCTCCAGCCCTTCGGTGCCTGACTGTACCTGCAGCGGGCCGTCCTTGGGCCACACCCACAACAGTGCCGGTGCCTTGTGTTCCTTGCCGTCGTGCAGCGCACTGCCCTTGACCACGACCACGTACTGGCCGTCCCCTTGCGCGGGATCCGGGGCCTGCGCGTGTGCGTTCGGCTTCATTTTGAGTGCATGGACTGCAAGTCCGCGCTCGTCGCTGATGCCGGCTACCTGCTGTAGCGCGGATTCTGCGGTCAGTGGCGGAAACGCAACGTTGACCGTGGCCTGCCACGGGTCGCGGTTCGGCGCCTTACTTAGCTGTTCCATTTCCTTGGGAAGTCGCTGGGAACCGGTGTCCGGGTGTGCGCGCATGACAAAAAACTTCATGCCTTCCTTGGGGTCGGCAACGAGCGGACCGTAGGGCGTGTAAGCGCGTGTGAAATGCACGCCGTATTGCGCCAGTTTATGCCGCCCGACCGTACCTCCGCCGTTCAGTATCACCTGGAACTGATCGACGATGTGAAAGTGCGTGGAGGAGACGCGTCCCGGATCCTGCTCGTTCAGACTTGCCAGCGGCAGATTGGGATTGTCCCGCGACCCTACCATGGGCGTCTGGCTGTAACCGCTCTGTTCGTGGCGTTTCTTGTTTACTTTCGCATCATCATAGGCAACGGCTATCACCATGTCGGCGTCCTCAATTTTTGGGTTGGAAGAATCAGGCTGGCGGGCCACGTTTCGGCCCGGACCCTATCAGTTTTCATGGTATGCCGTCGCGAACCGATTTGCAATGTTGCCGCACAAGTTGTCCAGCAAGACGGTCCACGCTGGGCCGGATGTGGTGAAAACCGCCTCGATTTACGTCGATGTTTGCGCAACCGCTGCGCGTATGAGGTCTTCGGGAATATCGTCGAACGACGCGTAGTTCATCGAATAGAGCCGGTGGTAGAGTCCGCGCCCGCGCAACAGCTCGTGATGGGCGCCGGATTCGACGATGCGTCCGTCCTGCAGCACGATGATGCGGTCGGCCTTGCGCACCGTGGCCAGCCGGTGCGCGATGACGACACCAGTGCGTCCTTGCAGCAGGCGCACGAGTGCGGTCTGGATGGCGCGTTCCGTATAGCTGTCGATGCTGGCGGTGGCTTCGTCGAGGATCAGGATATCGGTATTGGCGACGATGGCGCGCGCGAAGCTTAACAGTTGCCGCTGACCCAGCGACAGATTGCCGCCGCGCTGTTCAAGCCGCGTGTCGTAGCCCTGCGGCAGGCGCATGATGAATTCGTGCGCGCCGACAACCTGGGCGGCATTCATGACGTCTTCGCGCGTCGCATGTTCTGAGCAGTAACGGATATTCTCGAATATCGTATCGGTGAATAGGAACGGTTCCTGCAGCACCATGCCGACGTGGCGGCCCAGGGAATGCTGCGTGACATCGCGTACGTCATGCCCGCCTACGCGCACCTCGCCTTCCCATACATCGTAGAAGCGGTGTATCAGCGATGTGGTGCTGGTCTTGCCCGACCCGGTGGGGCCGACCAGCGCCACCACTTCGCCGGGTTTGACGGTGAAACTGATGTTTTTGAGCACCGGCTGACCCGGGTAGTAGCCGAAGGTCACGTTGCGAAACTCGATGGTGGCGTCGATGGTGGCGTCGATGTGGCCGAGTTCAATCGCTGCGGGTTTGTCGACAACTTCGACCGGTACGTCCAGTACCTCGAATATGCGTTGCCCCGATGCCATGGCGCGCTGCATTACGCTGTACTGCGTTGTCAGCGAGCGGATCGGATCAAAAAATCGCTGCACGTAGAAAATGAATGCCACCATCACGCCAAGTTCGAGCGTGTTATCGAGCACCATGGTGCCGCCGACATACACGACGATGCCCAAGGCGGCACCGGTCAGGGTATCAACGATGGGCGCCATGGCGGTCGAAAATTTTGCCGCGCGCCGCGTTGCGTTCAGGTAGTCGTGCGCCTTCTTCTCGAAACGTACGAAATTGACTTTCTCACGCGTCATTTCCTGCACGGTGCGCACGCCATTGATGTTCTCCGCGAGCGCGCCGTTGACGATGGAACTCGTCTGCCGCGCCCGCACGAACGCCTTCCTCGCCCTCGGCAGCCAGATCATGCGCACGATCAGCAATATGAGCACCACCGACAGCGTGAGCATCGCGAGCTTGACGTTGAGCATCAGCAGTACCGTGACTATGCCTATCAGCAGCAGTACGTCGCCTAGCGTAGTCACGAGCGTGTCCAGAAACTCCTGCAGGGCGCCGACATCCCCCTGCAGCCGCGACATCAGACGCCCGACTTCAGTCTGGTCCATGAACGACATCGACAGCCGTTGCAAGTGCGCATACATCGCGCGCCGCAGGTCGAACAGGATGCGTTCTCCGGTCTTGCCGACGATGATCTCCTGCCCGAGACTGGCGAGCGCGTTGACCGAAATGATGGCCGCGAATGCAAGCGCAATGGTCGTCAGCAGACCTGCATCCATGATGCCCGGAACCAGCGCCTTGTCGATGGCGGCGCGGATCACGAGGGGTATCATGAGCTGGCTCGCGGTAAACAGCACCACGCACACGGCGGCGAGCATCAGTCCTGCACGATACGGGCGCATGTAACCGATAAAACGACGGATGACATGGCCGTCGAATGCCGCGCCGAAGATTCTCTCGTCGGTTTCTTCCTGGCGCCTGTTCGCGTCGGCGATGCCGGCGGCGGGCGTGTTGATCTGGGTCGCGGACATGAGGGCTCTGTTCTGTTCAGCCGGCGAGCGTGCCGTCACGCAGAGGCGCCATACCCAGGTCGAGCGCATCATTGCCGCCTCGCACCTGAAGGTCATAGAGGTCTTTGTATCGCCCGCCCAGCGCGAGGATCTGTGCATGGCTGCCGCGCTCGACTATTCGTCCTGCCTCGAGGAACAAAATTTCGTCGGCATGCATCAGCGAATTGAGGCGGTGCGAAATGATCAGCGTCGTGCGTTCGCGGCTAAGGTCGCGCAGCGCGGCACGTATCTTCTGCTCGGTGCCGGCGTCCACCGATGCCGTCGAATCGTCGAACACGATCACGTTCGGACCGGGCAATATGCTGCGCGCGATGGAGAGCCGCTGGCGCTGTCCGCCGGAAAGACTCAGGCCGCGTTCACCGACCAGCGTTTCATAGCCCGACGGCAGGCGCTGCACGTAGTCGTGTAACTGCGCGAGTCCGGCGGCGTCCATGATGCGTTCCTGCTGCGCGTCCGGTTCGCCATAGGCGATGTTGCTTTCGATGGGCGCCGAGAACAGGAAAGTATCCTGTTGCATGACGCCCACGCAGGTGCGTAGCGACTCCAGCGTCACATCGCGGATGTCCTGGCCGTCGATGGTGATGCGGCCGGCGGTCACGTCGTAGAAGCGCGGGATCATATGCGCGAGCGTGGATTTGCCGCTGCCGGGCGGGCCGACGATGCCCAGCGTTTTGCCCGGCCCGACTTCAAAACTGATGTCGCGCAGCGCGGGCGCACCGCTGCCGTCGGGGTGATAGCTGAAGTCAACGTGTTCGAAGCGCAGCACGCCGCGGCTCACGGCCAACTCTGGTGCGCCGGCCTTGTCCCGGATCACCGGTTCAAGATCGATGATGTCGAATACCCGCGCGCCGGAGATCGAGCCACGCGCCACCGAATTGACGATCATGCCGATCTGCCGTACGGGCTGTTGCAGGATGGCCATGTATGCCAGAAACTCGGTCAGCATGCCGACGGAGAGCGTGCCGTGTATGACTTTCAACCCACCTATCCACAGCACCAGACCCATCGCGGCATAGTAGGAAAAAATCATCATCGCGCCGTTGCGGTAACGTATTTCTACGCGCTTTAACGACATGGCAATGGCGTCGCCCGCCACCTTGTCGAAGCGCGCGAGTTCGAAGGCCTGCGCGACGAACGCGCGCACTACGCGTATGCCGCCGAGATTTTCTTCCATGATGCGCGTCATTTCCGACAAGCGTTCCTGCAACTGGCGCCAGGTGCGGCGCAGCCACAGCCGCGATACGGCGGCGCGCCATGCGACGATGGGCACGAAACTCAATGCGAGCGCGCCCAGCGCGAGATCGTTGCTGAGCAGGTGGTAGCCGCCGTAACCGACGAGTATGACCAGCACGATGGAGCGGTACATCGCGTTCTCGACGAAGCGGCGTACGCCTTCAACGTCGAGCATGCCGCGTGTCATCAGGTCGCCGCTATGCACGCGATCGTGATAGCTGAAGCTCATGCGCTGCAACTTCTCGAAGTAGGCGAGCCGCAGTTCGTAGCCGATGCGGTGGCCGAGCGACTCGCCAAGATAGTTCTGGAACATCGTGAATACGCCGCGCAGCACGCCCGCGCCCAGCAATATCATGGCCGTGGTCCACAGCGCGGAGCGGGCGGCCTGCGATCCGGTGTCGGCGTGCGCGAGCATGCCCTGTGCATGGTCCACCGCCGCACCCAGATACTGTGGAATCAGCAACTGGAAATTTGCCGCCGCCACCGCGCAGATGACCCCTGCCGCCATGCTCACGCGGTGGCGCGCCGCCATGCGCAGGATGCGCAGTATTACGTTGATCGAGAGCGCCGGCGCATCCGTCGACTCCGTTTTCAAGGTCGAGGCGCCGGCGGCCTCGCTTGTGCCCGGAATTGTCGGAGTGCTATTCAAACGTATTTAGTCGAAGATTAACGCTTATAAATCAAAGAACTACACGGTGCTTCGCTGTCTCCCGGGCGGTGAATTGCCCTTGCCCTGGAGGATCTTGATAGATCAGCGCTTGTTGCTGTCATTACCGTTGCCGGATTTTACCGCAACGAAAACGGCGGAGATTCAACGTGGTGGGTACGCTAGTCATCAACGGCCGCGGCCGCCGGCACGGTAGACTATTTTTCGTCCGGCGCCGGGTGTGGCGGCAGGCGTGGCGATACGCGCGGGCTGATGAGCGGGTTGGCCGTGTTGCGGTTTGGCGGCTGCGGTCTGTGGGTGCCGATCTCGCGACTGTGATGCGCCCGGTACGCCGCGACCCTGGCTGCGTCCACCGCCCGGCTGATTGCGCGCATTTCCGCGTCCGCCATTATTGTGTTGCTGGCCGCGTCCCTGCCGCAGTTGTATAGGTTCCGCCTTCGCGCGCGGATCCGGGGTAAAGCCCGCAATCACTTCCTGCGGAATATCGCGTTTGATCAGGCGCTCGATATCGCGCAGGAACACGTGTTCATCGACGCACACCAATGAAATCGCCTCGCCGCTGGCGCCGGCGCGGCCGGTGCGGCCTATGCGGTGCACATAATCCTCCGGGACATTGGGGAGGTCGTAGTTGACCACATGCGGCAACTGGTCGATGTCGATGCCGCGTGCGGCGATGTCGGTGGCGCACAGCACCTGCAGGTCGCCGCCTTTGAACTCGGCGAGCGCGCGGGTACGCGCGCCCTGGCTCTTGTTGCCGTGGATCGCCAGCGCCGTAATGCCATCCTTGTTGAGTTGCTCGGCGAGCCGGTTGGCGCCGTGCTTGGTGCGCGTGAACACCAGCACCTGCTGCCAGCGGTTGGTCGAGATCAGATGCGTCAGCAGCTCGCGCTTGCGGTCGCGATCCACCGGATGAACTTTTTGATTGATGATCTCGACGGTGGAATTGCGGCGCGCGACCTCTATCATCGCCGGGGCATTGAGCAGGCTGTCGGCCAGCGCCTTGATTTCAGCTGAAAAAGTCGCCGAAAACAGCAGGTTCTGCCGGCGTTTGGGTAACACCGCGAGGATGCGTTTGATATCGCGTATGAATCCCATGTCCAGCATGCGGTCGGCTTCATCCAGGACCAGAATCTCGACGTGCGACAAATCGACGGTGCGCTGTTGCTGGTGGTCGAGCAGGCGTCCGGGGGTGGCGACCAGTATGTCGACCCCGCGTTTGAGTTGTGCGATCTGTGGATTGATATTGACGCCGCCGAAAACCACCGTCGACGTTTGCTTGGAATACTTGCCGTATATGCGCACGCTTTCTTCAATTTGCGCGGCAAGTTCTCTAGTCGGCGCGAGTATCAGCGTGCGTATGGGTTTGCGGCCGTTCGCACTGTGCGGCGCGGGGTGTTTGGTCAGCAACTGCAGTATGGGCAGCACGAATCCGGCGGTCTTGCCGGTGCCGGTCTGCGCGCCGGCCAGCAGGTCGCCGCCGGCCAGCACAGCGGGTATCGCCTGGGTCTGGATGGGGGTGGGGGTGGTATAGCCATGTTCGGCAACGGCGCGTATTAATTCAGCGGACAGGCCGAGATTTTCAAAGGACATCAGGATTACTCAGGAAATGTTCGGCCTGTCGCCGGATACGGCGCCAATCGCAGGCCTAGGGATGAAAGATGGTCGAAACCGACGGCGGCAGGAGGACTGGTCTATATAACCGCGTGACCGGAGTATAGCAGAGCCCCCATCCGTAGCCGGGAATGACCGGATTCGGCACCTGATGCGAGCGTAAGCGCCAGAATTCTAAAGTATTTTCATCGCTTGTCGATAACGCTTCCGATGGCCTTGTATGGAAGGCTGGTGCGGCGTTGTTTGGATATTTACGAATTTCACTGTTTTTGGATGTGCAATTGAAGCTCAAATCGTTCCATTGCTCTATTTCGTGCGCGATTGAACGAGGAAAATGCGATGAGCCTTGCTGAACAAAAGAGTGAAATCAAAGCCGCCCCGTCGCGTGAGGGAGAGATCCCCGTTTATGTTACGAGTCGACCGAGCGGTGTATTTATCGATCTGAACAAGCTGTCTTCAGTGGGTGGGTTGGAAGTATTCGTTACCCGCATGTTCACCGGCGGTTCGCGTTTTTCCGAGCTCGACTATGACATTTATCAAAAGTTGCTGTTTGATCCGGCCTGGATGGAAACGACGAGAAAAAAGTCGACGGAAGTGAAAATCGCCGCCGGCATGGTGCGTTTTCCCAGCGAACGCCGGGCGTTATACAGGTCCGTGAAGTTCCTGGAAGGCGGCAAGCACGCGGAGTATTTTTTTGAGCCCGTCGTGTTGGAGGAGACTTACGAAGAGATCGTTGGCGAAAAATCCGACGAACCCAATGTTGTTCCGCTGATCAAGCATGTCAAGAAAACCCGGCAAGTGCCCGCGGTTCTGGATTTCGACGAATTTGTCGCCGATATGTGGGTCAAGGGCGTCAAGTTTGGTATTGATGCCGAGGCAGTCCGCAAGGTTCTGACCTCCAACACGATGGGACGCCTGGTTTTCGCCAACCATCTCGTGGAAACCAAAGGTAACGATGCGGACATTCAGGAAGTTTGCACTGACCTGCGTCGCGATAACTCACCCAAGACCAAGCTCAATGGCAAGGTCGATTTATGCGCTTTCAAGAACAGGTTTCCCCATATCTGCAAGGATGGGCGATTGCTCAAGAAAATGCCGTGTGCATTGGGCAAGCCGGGATATCTCGTCACGGGTGAAGTGATTGAGCCCCTATTCCGAAAGACATCAATCTTGAATCGCTGATTTCGCGCGGCACGAAGGTTGTTTGTGACAAGGACGGCGAATTCATCGTGGCCTCCATGGATGGCTTCCTGAACATAGATACCGCGTCCAACGTTATTTCCATCACGGAAAAAATCGAGTCCGACGCCGGGATCAGCATGAAGACCACCGGCGATTTGATGCTGGATGTGGACGAATTCATCGAACGCGGTGATGTTCAGGAAGGCCGTGTGGTCAAAGGCAGGCACATGACATTCAAGGGCAACGTCTTTGGTGGACTCGCCGCATCCGGCAATATTTGCATAGAGGGGGTCTTGAGCGGTGGACGGGTGGAATCCACGGGTGGCATGTCACGCTGGCTCGCGTGCTGCATTCCGTGGCCATCTCGTATGACGGGGATATCACCGCCCAATATTGTGAGAACAGCACCATCGTCGCCAATTCGGTTCATATTGAAAGGGCCGTCAATTGCGAGATTGTGGGCAAGGAAGTGTGCGCCGACGTGATTGAAGGGTGTCTGGTTGCCGGCGAATCGATCAAGATCCTGGCGTCTTCCGAGAGCAAGACCCGCGAGACCTCCGTCACGCTGATGATTCCCGATTTGTCGGCGGCAGACCGGGCTATCGCCGAGCTGCAAAAGAAAGTGTCCGAGTCCACCGCAGGTAAGGCGGGGCTGGAGGAGGAAAGCAAACTGTTGAAGTCGGATCAGGAATTCAACAGATTCCTGGTGCTTAGCGAGAAAATCAAGAGCGGTGAAATCAAACTGACGAGCGATCAAGTCGCCAACTGGAAAAAACTAGTCGTCAAGAATGGCACCACAGCCATGAAATTCGCAACGCTGCGCAAGCAAGCCGACGCATTGGAGCGCGTGATCCATGATTCAGGAGAAGAGGTTGCCAGGCTGATCCAGGAACGCGATGCGACCGGCAAGGGGATCGACTGTGTTGTGGACGAGGTTTGCGGGCAGACAACCGGGCAGACGATGAAATCACTTCTAGGCGTGGGCGTGTTCAAGGACATGCCGGGCGCCAAGATCCGTGCGGCCCTGCAAACCGTGGACAACCAGAAGTCAAAGATATTCTCGACGGATCACGATCCCATCAAGTGGAGCTACAAGTAGCGGTGTAAATCGGTCCTGACCGAGTTATTCAAGAACCTCGATCGCGCCGCTTGCGTTGACCGTGACCACGCTGACTCCCGCTTCTAGATTCGGCGCGGCCACTTCCTGTGCCACGGCCGCGCGCGCCACCGCAAAGCGCGGCTGCGGTGCATTGTAGCCATGGGTTACGTTCATGCGCTGCAGCTTGTAACCGCGTCCCGTGAGTGCGCTTTTTACGATCTCGGCGCGCGCCTTGAACGCGGCTATTGCTTCCGTGATCAGTTCGTTTTCCGTGGTGCGGCGCGCTTCGGGCGAAACCGAAAACGTCAGGTTGCCGAGTTGCATGGTCGACTGCAGCTTGCCTATCAGTCCCGAGGCAGACTCGAAATCCTTGCTCTCGATGCGGATTTCGGCGCGCCCACGCCAGCCCGGCAGCACGTTGGCCCTGGCGTAAACCGGAAACGTCTGGTTATTGCCTGAACGCACCCGCACCCCCTTGTAATCCTTGGCGATGCGCAGCGCTTCGTTGACGATCTTGTTGACGGCATTGGCGAGCGCCGCCGGGCTGCTGTCATTCAGTTCCACGAACAGCGTGGCATTGAGCATATCGTTCTGCACCTCGCGTTGCGCTTCGGCCTGCAGCTCTACGGTGTTGTAACGCGGCGCCTCGGCGGCCACGACCCACGCCGCTGCAAGCATACAGGCGGCGGTAATGGTGCAAATCAGCGTGTGTCTGAACACTTTATGTAACCTCATGGTTTAATTGAAATAGTGGTTGTGGAATGTGTGCGTTGCGGTGGCTGTGGAGCTATTAACGCAGGCGCTCTGGAAGTGGGGTTAAAGCATGCAAACCGGTGATTCGATCCACCGCTGACGGACGATGCATAGTTGACCAGACCGGGCTTGTACTTGGCGAGAGTGATCAACTCCTCAGATTATCCGACATTTTGCCCTCACCCGATCCTCGCCCGCGTTGACGGAGACCCGTGGTTTGGCCAGATACTGGGCTGGCGTTACATTGCCCGTTCGCAATTTTCAATTCATGCTCAGCGAAAGTAACCTCCATGAACAGATATTTTCTCTGCTTCCGCGCAGCCGCTCTGTTGACCGCAATGTTCGCGAATGCGGCAGCCATGGCGCAGATGGACCTCGGCCCCAAGACCGAGAAGACCTACGGCATCGGCTTGCCACGCGATCAAGCCTCGCAATTGTTCAAGGATGAGGATTATCCGGATCAATCAGGAAGTCGTCCGTTGCCTGCGTACGCCCGAGGCGAGAGACAAATTTTTGAGCGCTGGCGTTGAACCGGTGGGCAGTTCTCCCGAGGAATTTTCGGCAACCATCAAGTCCGAAATGACCAGGCTGGGCAAGGTCATCCGGGATGCGGGGATACGCGCTGACTAGTATTTGTTTGAACGTTTTCTCTCATCCGTTCTCCTCTCCAGCCTGTAGGATGGGTTGAGGCACGAAACCCATCAGCTGCGGCATGTTGTTACGGAGGCTGTTTGATGGGTGTCGCTGCGCTCGACCCATCCTGCGCCTGCACTCGGGCAACTCGTAGGGCGGCATTCCCATGCCGCCAATAATGTTAGTCGGCAAGGGGTTGCCGACTAACGGGCGCTGCGTGCGAAGGGGCATAGAGATGCGTGGCTACGCATCTCCGGTGGCCTAGGGATTTAACTGACCGTCAATCCGGTAATTGCGTCACCGACTTTCACATCGGGAAACAGCACGCGGGAAACACGCTCGGGATCAATGCCGATACTTTCTCCAACCGCACCCGCGATCAAGGCATTGAGCGCGATGGTCGGCTTGAGGTCGCGCCCATCAAGCAATGCCGCCTGCGACAGGCCCGGCCAGTCGGCGATCACCCGGCCGCCCTTGACCGCGCCGCCGAGCAGCATCGCAGCCGCTGCGGTGCCGTGGTCGGTGCCGCGCGTGCCGTTGACCGCGACCGTGCGGCCGAACTCGGTGGCCACCAGCACCGTTGTCTTTGACCAGTTGGTTCCCATGCCGACGCGCAATGCCGCCAGCATCGCATCGAAACCGGACAGCAGCCGTGCCAGACGCGGCTCTTGCTGATTGTGCGTGTCCCAGCCGGTGGTTTCCATCATGGCGATGCGCGGACC
>CANJQI010000027.1 GCA_947476215.1 Betaproteobacteria bacterium | reverse complement strand
GCGACCACAAACTGCGCACTGAACTGCGCGACGTTTTCCGAAGCGGGCCGGCGGCGCATGTCGACAGGTTCGCACACGACGCGAAATGCGTCCTTGGGCAACAGTGCCTGCGCTTCCAGGATATCGTCAGGATCAAGATTATGTTCGCGCCGTAAGGCGAGCACCGAATCCGCGCACGCGTGCAGGAAGTGACAGACGGGCAACGGTTTGATGGCCGCGCCTTCAAAGCGCCACTCGCTGCCCAGACCGTCGAGCATGGCATCCAGTTTGACTGCTTCGAAGTTCGGTCCGGCATGTGTCCGAAAAACTCCGTCCCTGCCTTCATAGATTTTTTTTGAACCGACATACCCGCCGCGGGCGAGGCTCGCCGCGGTGATGCCGCCCACCGCGGCCCAGCCCGGGTGCATGCGTTTGTTCCACGAACCATCGGAACGGTACTCCCCCAGCGCGGAGGCAGTGCTGCCGGCCAAACCCTGCGCCATGCACGTCTGCGCGGCATTCAACTCATAGAGTTTCGATGCGGCGATCGCGCAGCCGAAATGCCCAATCACGCCCGTGGAGTGAAATCCCGTCGATTGCATGGTGTTGGCCGACGCGATCGCGGTGCGTATCGAAATCTCAGCGCCCAACACGTATGCCATAAGCAGCTCGCATCCACTCTTGTTCTGAAACTCCGCCAGGCCGAGCGCGCACGGAAATGCGCTGGCGCTGGGATGCATCTGGGACGGCGTATGCGTGTCGTCGTAGTCCAGCCCATGCGCAAGTATGCCGTTGAGCAGCACCGCGTCGCGTAATCCCAGCTTGGCCGACATGCCGATGACCGAACAAGCGCCGCCCTCGGCCAGCGGCGCCAGTCCCTCGTACGCGCTGCGTGCAAAGTCCGTTTTCGTCGCCGCCAGCGACGTGCCTACGGTATCGAGCGCGTGATAGCGCGCAAACTCACGCAACCGCTGCGGCAGATCGTCATAGGAAAATCTGGATGTGAATTCGGCGATGCTTAGCGAAATCGCCGGAATGGCATCTGAAGTCAATTTTTTCACCTTTAGCAAAGCAACCGCTTAACGCAGAGGACGCGGGGGACGCGGGGGACGCAGAGGGGCGCAGGGGAATGCATGCCATTTGTCGATAACAGCATTGCCATACCCCGCGATCCCCTGCGTCCTCCGCGTTGAGAGTTTGAATTGTTCAGATCGAATGGGGGATAAGGGTTCCGGCACGGCATCTGGTTTGGCGTTCACGCAGTCTCAAGCAGCTTGGTCTCGTTCTTGATCGCGCCCGCCATCAAATCCGTCAACTGCCGCACGTCCGGCATTGTTTCGAGGCTGCGTACCGCCGTATAGACCGGCGTGATGGCATCCGCGCGCAAGGCACGCGCCGCACAGTCGCGGAACTTGGGCTCAAGGCGGTCCGGCGGTACCAGGTTGTTGGGGCCGCGCAACGGCTGATCGACGCGCGTCGTATAAGTCTTGCCATCCGTCGTGGTGACCTTCATCACGCACTCGAAACTCTCCTCCATGCCTTTGGGCTGGTGCGCGTGAGGACGCGCCGTGATACGCGCCAGGACCGTCTGCACGTCAGCATCGCGATACGCCTCCCCCTCGAAGTGGCCGAATGCCACATCGCCGTGCATGAGCGCGCGCGCGATGCAGTACTGCACGCTGAACTTGGCATCCAGTATGCTGCGCGGTGTCGCCCTATCGGTATGCATCAGCACACGCGCATGGGTGGTCGACTCCACGCTCGCCACTTTTTCGGGCGTCAATGCGTGCTTTTCGCGCAACGACAACATCGCGTCGATAGCCGAATGCGTGCCGGCGCAACATGGATACTGCTTGAGGCCGGCGCCGGGCTTGAGGATATCGAGCGGGTCGGCCCAGTGCGCCACGATCTTGCTGACATCGTAATTGCCCGCACCGTTATAAAGCTCGAAGTAGCCCTGCTTGTGTTCGAACGCGCCCTGATTCGCTGTAAAGCCTTCCCTGGCCAGCAACGCCGCGTATGCGCCGTGGCGCGTGCACTGCCCGGCGTGCAGGGGCTTGGTCATGCTGCCGAAATTGGCTTTCACACCGGCCGCCATCGATACGGCTATGGATAGCGCCGTGGCGGTCTGGTCGGCATTGAGTCCGAGCAGGCGCGCACAACCGGCGGCGGCGCCGAATACACCCAGCGTCGAGGTCGGATGCCAGCCTTTTTCGTAGTGGTGCATATGCACGACGCGTCCCATATGCGCGACCGTCTCGAATCCGGTGATATAGGCTAGCAACACATCCCTGCCGCTGGCGCCTAGCTGCTCGCCCAACGCCAATACCGCCGGAAATATGGTCACGGTCGGATGTCCGGCAATGGAATTGCCACAGTCGTCATAATCCAGCACATGCGCAGCCACGCCGTTGATTTCCGCTGCATCCATGGCCGACACGCGCCGGTCCGAACCCCAGATCAGGCTGGTGCCGCCACTCTTGTTTACACTCAGCAGACGCTCGACGATCTTGGGCGCCTCTTCGTCCGCCGAAGCGAGAGCGCAGCCTATCAGGTCGACCGCGGATATCTTGGCCCACTCCACCGCGTCGACAGGCAGATCTTCATAGCGCATCGCCACGATGCGTTGCGCGAGTTCGTTGGCAATAGTCATGATTGCTTCCTTTCGATGTTCAGAAAAACCTGCAACTGCAATCCGGATAGCCCCGCGCCGCCGTTAAATGCGGCGCATCTCTTCCACGGAACTTGCATACTCACCATCACGCCGCTTGAGCGCACGCGTCACCGAACGAGTCGTGCCGAACGTCGGCGTAAAAGCAGAATGTTTGCCGGCGCCGCCTACGACGATAACCATAAAATCCTCGGCGCATTTCGCGATTGGCACGCGCGCGTTGAGACCGGCTGCCGCAAACCGCTCCGGAAATCTGGTCTTCAGGCGGCGCTCTATGTACTCGTCGGAAAAATGGGTGAACGGCACTTGCGCATGCTCGAACAGATAGCGCTTCACGTCGGCTTTGGAGTATCCGTCCGCGGCAACAGTTGCCGCATGCTCCGGGCCGAAGATGATCAGCGGCTGTCCGCCGCCCAGCGTCGCGTCGTTCGACCCGGTAATGGCGGCCGTGCCGGCGATCATCTTGAGTATGCCTACGCCGCTGATGCTCTCGTGATCATTGACATTGTGCGGCGCCTCGGCGCCCAGCACCGTCACCGTACTCGCCTCGGCAGGAAACCCGCGTTCGACGTGCAATGGCTCCCACGGGCTTGCCGCTTCGTTCTCGGCGACGCAATAACTGAACTTGATCGGCGCACCAAACGTGGCCATGTCACCCGCGCCGGGTATCGCACCGCCGATATTCAGAAGCGCAAGCCGTATCGCACGGCCTATCGCTGCATTGGCCTGGCAACCAGGCCCCATCGCGTTGTGCCCGAAGTTGAGGCCAAGTTCGGCGACCACAGGCCCGTTCACAATCATGAGCGGGGCGCATAGATGTGTGGTTGCCTGTATGCCATAAAGATTGAAAGCTTCCTCGCACATCGCCTCGATGGCGAGGACCACGAGCGGAAAATACTGCGGCAAACAACCTGCCATGACAGCGTTGGCAGCCAGTCTGATCGGTGTCGCTTCACCCCAGCGCGGCGCGATCCTGGCCACCGGCTGATCCCACGGCCGGTCGCAATAGGCCAGCATGCGCTCAACGCGTTCCGAGCTCGGCGGAACGACGGGTAGACCATCGCCCCATCCACGCTCCATGCACAGGCGGTTGAGCGCCTCGTGGTCCTCGTCGACCTCGAAGCTCGCGCCTGCCGTTTGCAGCAATACGCCGAGGTCGCTCATTTCATATTTTCCTTAATTAAATCAACGATCTTTGGTATTGCATGATCGGCGCGCTCGCGCACCTTTTCATACGAGAGACCACCCAGTGGATGCGGAATCATCAACAGCGGCAATTCGGGAACCCCGAGTACGGTGGCCTGAGTACGTCCCAGCCGCTCAAACGGCGCTGAACAGATCACCGCCGTCAGGATGCCGCGTTTTCTGAGCGTCGCCATGTCGTGGACACTCCACGACGTGCACGACCCTCAATCCGCCATTGCGCTGACTACGCAGTCCGCCTCCTGCGCGAGTTGATCAAGCATGTCGGCAGGCGCGGCCAGGACTGCGGTCGGTTTGCGCAGCGACACGACCGAGGCAATCGGCAGCGCCCCTTGCAGGCCCTCCACGATCATCGCCAACAGATGATCGGCATTGCCCTTGTGGTTGTCCAGTATGCCCAGCCGTATGCCGTGCTTGCCGAGCGCGCGCTGTGCCGCAAGCGGCGCTGCGGCCTGTGCCGGCGCCTCCGGCACCACAAACGTAATTTTTCGGTACACGCTCAATCCTTTTTACGTTGCGCGGAAAACGCCTGCACGCCTTTCTTCCACTCTTCGTCCGCCAGGCAGCGGTCTATGGCCATCATTTCGAAATCCATGCCGGTGCGCAGATCCGACTCCATGCCTACGTCGACGCAGCGCTTGGCAAGCTGCACCGACAGTGGATAAGCTTTCAATATCATGCCCACGGTCTCGGCCACCTTGGCCTCAAGCTGATCGGGCTCCACCACGTGGTTGACGAGACCTATGCGCAAGGCCTCCGCGGCATCTATGGTGCGTCCGGTAAAAATCAGTTCTTTCGCCATCGCCCTGCCGACGATACGCGGCAGACGCTGGCTGGCACCCACGGACCCGACGGCGGCTTCCGGATAGCGGAACGTGGCGCGCGTCGATGCGATGATGAAGTCGCACGCCGTCGCGACTTCGCAGCCCGCGCCTATCACCGGCCCATGGGCTACCGCCACGCACGGTTTCATACACCACTGAATCGCGTTGTATGCCGCAAATGCCGTCTGCCTGCGGTTACGCAACCACGCCTCGGTCACACCGACGCGTTCCTTCAGGTCTGCACCGGCGCAAAAGCTGGTCCCGGTACCGCGTATGAGCACGATGCGCACTCTGGCGTCTGTTTCTGCTTCCTTGATCGCTGCATGCAGATCGATGGCCATCTGCAGGTTTAGCGCATTGCGCTGTTCCGGCCGGTGCAGGGTGACGGTTGCGACGCCGTCCTTGGTATCTGATATGACTGTATCCAATTACTTCTCCTTCGCCTTCCACTGCGCCACGGCGCCCTGTGCCAGCATCTCGGCCACCTGTTTTTCGCTGTATTTGAGAAACTGCTGAAGCACGCTTACGGTATCCGCGCCCAGCAGCGGCGCGGCGCGCATTTCGGCGGCACTGTCATGTTCTGAAAACTTGATCGGGCGACCCGTATTGCGTATGCGTCCCGCGGTCGGATGATCGACTTCAACGACCATCTTGCGTTCGCGGGTGTGCGCCGCTTCCAGCGCCTCACCGACACTCCTCACCGGTGCATGCGGCACGTCCGCCGCGGTCAACAGAACATCCCATTCCGCGACCGTGCGCTGCGCAAACAACTCGCGCAGGATTTTTTCGAGCACGTCCTTGTTGCCCACCCGTCCCGCGGCATCGACAAAGCGCGGATCGGCAATCAATTCCGGCAATCCCACCGCATTGCAGAAGTTGCCCCAGAATTTATCGGTGAATATGCTCAGCGCCAGATAGTCATCCTTGGTGGCGAACACGCCCAGCGGCCCTATCGAATGGTGCGCCGAGCCTATGCGCTTCGGGCTCGCGCCGCTCACAAAATAAAGATTTGAGAAATAACCCAGCAGACTGATCATGGTGTCGTAGAGTGCAATGTCTATCCATTGACCCTTGCCCGTTCGCGTGCGCTCGGTGATTGCCGCGAGCACGCCGATCACCGCGAATAAGGCGCCGCCCAGATCACCGATAGGCACGCCCAGCTTCATCGGCGGGCCGTTCTCCTCGCCGTTCATGCTCATGATGCCGGATATGGCCTGCACCACTTCGTTGTAAGCCGGCACGTCACGCAACGGCCCTTCACGGCCAAAGCCCGAGATCGAACAATAGACGAGGCGCGGATTGGTGATCTTCACGGTGTCGTAGTCCAGGCCCAGTTTCTTCATCACCGCCGGACGAAAGTTTTCGACCACGATATCGGCACGGTTGATCAGATCGAGCGCGGCCTGCTTGCCCGCGGGTTTTTTCAGATCGAGCGCGACGCTCTTCTTGTTGCGATTGAAGGCCATGAAATAGTGGCTTTCGCCGCCCGCAAACGGCGGATTCTTGCGGCTCGGGTCTCCTGTGCCCGGCTCCTCCACCTTGATGACGTCCGCCCCCAGATCACCAAGAAACTGGCTGGCGAACGGACCCGCGATCACTCGTGAAAAATCGATGACGAGCATCCCTGCCAACGGCCCCTGTTTTGCACTATCCACCCATTCCTCCAGTCAGATTATTTGTTTCAGGAAATTCTCCGACAGTCGCGCACAAATCCGCGACCGCACGCAAAGATTTGTATAATTGCATGAATCGAACAGCTAGGGCAAGCCAGCGCAACATCGCAGGTTTATCTTTCGTGCACATAAATCAGCCTGATTACCGTGCACCGATTGGCCCGTCAATATTGGAGAACCAATGAGCGACATTCCCAAATCCATCAGCATTCAGGAAGAAGGTCCACGCGAAGGTTTTCAGATAGAACCGGGGCCCATTTCCACCGCCGACAAGGTTCGCTTCATCGAAGCCCTGGCAGGCAGCGGACTACATCATATTCAGTGCGTTTCCTTCGTCGACCCGAAACGCGTTCCCGGCATGGCCGATTCGGAGGAAGTAGCTAAACAGATCAAGCGACGCGACGGCGTGCAATACACCGGACTGTGGCTGAATCTGCGCGGCTTTGAGCGCGCCGTCAAAACCTCGCTGGACATCGCGGGATCCATGCAGATGAGCGCTTCTGAAACTTTTTCGGTCAAGAATACCGGCAAGAACAGGGAACAGACACTGCACGAGCAACGGCGCCTGCTCGACTTCTACCGCATCAACAACGTCAAGGTGGAAACCGCCATCGTCATGACCGCCTTCGGCTGTAATTTCGAAGGCGCGGTCGATCCCGGGACCGTACGCGACTGCGTTGCCACCATACTTGATCTGGCCGGTGAGTTCGGCATTACCCTGAAACGCATGCGACTCGCCGATACCGTGGGCTGGGCGAATCCCAACAGCATTGCACGCGTGGTGGGCACGCTGCGCGAGCGCTGGCCCGACCTGCCTCTGACACTGCACCTGCACGATACGCGCGGCGCGGCCATGGCCAATGCGCTGATGGGATTGCAGATGGGCGTCGACAGTTTCGATTCATCGTGCGCGGGACTGGGCGGCTGCCCGTTCGCCGGACACAAAGCGGCCGCCGGCAATATCTGCACCGAAGACCTGGTCTATATGTGCGAGGAAATGGGTATCAAGACCGGTGTGAATCTGGACGCGCTGATCGAGTGCGCGCGCATGGCGGAGAGCATCGTCGGGCACCCGCTGCCTGGAAAAATCATGCATGCCGGCAGTCTGAGCCGCTTCCGCCCATCAGTTACGTGATGACCCCGTCAGAGATGTGTTCCGCGATAAGAGCCTGATTGTTTCTGTAACTGCTATTGGGACTCGCGGAATTAATCGAAGCCGGCCCTGCCGAGTTTACGGTGACGCCTTTGGCCGCCACTTCATTCGCCAGGTGTTTCATATAGGCAGTCACGCCTGCCCGGAATATTGTCGACAGCCCATGTCTTGCCATGGGCTGTTTCACGGAAGCCGACGTGACCGCGACCACGCGTCCCCATCCACGAGCTAGCATGAGCGGCGCCACCTTGCGCGTAACCATGACCGCCCCGAATAACTGGGGCTGATAGGCATCATGCCAGCGTGTTTCGTCTGTTTCATCCAGCACTTCGCGCTGAGGGTGCGGCGGACGTCCGGTGTTGAGTATGAATATATCGAGTGCTCCATACCGGCGCACCAGTTCATCGCGCAAGCCGTCAACGTCCTTTTCGGAGCGCATGTCACCCGCAATGGGTAAAACCGGCACTTGGAGGCGTGCTTGGATTTCGCTGGCGTTTTGACGTAACAGCGACTCCGAGCGCGCAAACAACACGAGTTCAACCCCTTCCGCTGCCAGGGCATGCGCAACCGCCTTGCCTATGCCGCCGCTCGATCCGGTGACCAGCGCAACCTTGCCCCTGATGCCGAGATCCATGCCATTCGTTCCTGTAAAGCGCGAATAGCGTTAAACGACGCCGCGCTGGCGCAGTCCCTCGATATCCTGCGTGCTGCGCCCGATGCCCTTGAGGATCGCCTCCGTATCCTGCCCCAACTGCGGCGGTGGCGTATCCACATCCGGAACACCGCTGGCCAGATTGAAATCAATCCGTGTAACCGCAATACCGCGCCCTACGCCCGGCACGTTGGCAAAATGCTTCACAAGTTGCTGATGCTCGATCTGTGGATGGCTCATGATATCCGGCACGGACAATATGCGACCCGCAGGCACACTGACCTCGTCCAGCACCCTGTCCCACTCAGTGGCGTTTTTCTTCTGCAGTGCCTGTTCGAGGAGAGTTTTCAGCTCCTCCCTGTTACGTAATCTAGCGTCGCGCGATGAAAAGCGTGTATCGGTCTTGAAATCCGGCAATCCGATGGCATCGCACAAACGGTGAAAATGCTTTTCCTCATTGTTGACGATATTCAGCAGCCCGTCACTCGTCTTAAATGTTCCCGAAGGGCTGGCGCTTAGATTGTCATTGCCCCGCGGAACCGGCACCTGGCCGGCATTCATGAAATTGGATATGGTCCAGGCCGCCATGGTGGACAGCGATGCATTCAGCATGGACACATCTATCATTTCCCCTTTGCCCGTCTTCTGCTTGTTGTACAGTGCCGCGCAAATTCCGAACGCCGCCATCATGGATGCCATGGTGTCGCACACCGTATATCCGGAGCGCACGGGGGCTGTCTCCGCATCCCCGGTCAGCGCCATGATGCCGCAGAAACCCTGAATGATCTGATCATAAACGGGCCTGTGCGACAACGGCCCGGTCTGTCCAAAACCGGAGAGCGCGCAATAGATCAATCCCGGACTGATCTCTTTCAACACGTCATAATTCAGCCCCAGCGATTTCATCGTCCCCGGAAGAAAATTCTCCATCACGACATCCGCATCCTTGACCAGCTGCTTGAGTATCGCCTTGCCCTCGGCATCCTTTAGATTGAGTGTAATGGACTTCTTGCCGGCGTTGACGGCGCAGAAAGAAACCCCCATCAGTTTCGCGTTCAATGCCGAATCGGCTCCGAACTTTCTCGACAGATCACCGGCACCCGGCCTTTCGATCTTGATCACTTCCGCACCCAGCATGACCATCTGGTGCGAACAAAGCGGCCCCGAAAGAATATTGGTCAGGTCTATGACCTTCACTCCGCTCAACAATTTCGACGTCAAGACCTCCTGACAGAGAACTGATTAATGCCCGGCTGCAACACCATCGACCGCGATGATATGTGCGCGTATAAGCCGATCCAGTTCGGCGCCCATCCCGATCTCGGTCAATACGCTGGCCGCATCCGATCCCGGTTTGGGTGCCGGCCTGCCGACCAGCGGAGGGGTGCGCGACATCCTGATTCCCGGCGCGGTGGTCGTGATCGGCCCATATTCCGTGTGATCGCGGGTTACGCTGAGGCCACGCGCTTTTACGAGATCATCCTGCATCAATTCCGGTACCGTCGCCACGATGCGATGGGCCCCTATGCCGCTCGCAGTCAGGCGTTGCACCCAGTCCGCAACACCGCGCTGCGGCATGCGTGTTTCCAATGCCCGCTCCAGGTCCGCCCCTGCCATCGTCGCAAGATCCGCCAGCTCCGGACATCGTTTGAGATCGCCCTGCCGTGCGCCGAGAAACAACCAGCCATCGCCGGCCTGATAGGCACGATGCAGCGGACCGCTGCCCAAAGCCTCCTGACCATGAGGCTCATCCCATTTCTTGCCCGGATAATCCTGCATCAACGCTGATTGCAACATCGTCGCCGAATAGGCAAGCGAGCTGTCGACGAACTGGCCCTGCCCGGTGCGCCGCCGGTTCAATAAGGCAAGCACGACGCCATAACAAGCCATCAATCCCGTGCCATAGTCGTTGCCCGGAAACGGGCCAGCCGCCGGCTTTTCGCTCCCTAGTCGTGCCGTCATGCCGGTCACGGCCTGCCCCAGGCCCTCATGCCCGGGCCGGTCCCGGAACGGCCCTTGCTGGCCGTAGGTATTCATCGAACCATAGATGATGTCGGGTCGCCGCGCGCGCACCGCGTCGTACCCTATGCCCAGCTTCTCGGCGATACCAGTCCGGAAGTTCTGCAACAAGACATCGGCATTGGCGATCAATCGCCAGAATATTTCCAGGCCTTCGGGCGTCTTCAGATCCAGCAGTATGCTGCGCTTGGCGCGATTGATGTCATTGTGGCGCAACACCTTTTTGACATGCGGACTGTCGATCTTGATGACATCGGCGCCAAATTCGGCGAGGGTACGGCCGCAGGTAGGTCCCGCGAGCACGATGCACAAGTCGAGCACCCGCAATCCTTGCAATGCCGCGCGCAATGCCGTGTCGCCGGGCTGAGCGGCCGGTGGTTTGCGTGTCGACACCTCGTTGATAATTTCGTCGTGATGCGCATTCAGCACCGGACGCGGGGCACGCACCGCGCCGGGCGTTCTGGACAAGCGCACGTTGATGCCCGGACCGCGAAACTTGCCGAGTTCCGGATCGGTGAAGTCGGCAATGATCGCCGATTCCAGCGCCTGCTTGTGCACCAGCCATTCGGCGCTGGTATGTATGGTTACACCCTCGGTGCCGATTTCCGCGCACAACGCTTCCCACTCCGACGCAGTGCGCGTGCGCGCAATCTCGTCGAAACGCTGGCCCAGTTCTTTCGGACTTACCCCCGCGTCGCGCCATTGCTTCATGCCCGTCTTTTCGAGAAACGTCACGAACCGTTTATTGCTGCCGTTGTACTGAAACCAGCGCCCATCCTTGCACGGCAGGATCCGGTTCCAGTTGAATGACGCTTCCGGTTCGCGTTTGCCGTTGACCAGCACCCCGCGCTCGCCTATCGCCGTGAACGTCGCGTCGTACAAGGGTATTTCCACGTGCTGGCCGACGCCACTGCGCTCTCGTGCATTGAGCGCCATGCCGACGCTGACCGCGCACAGGAAAGCGCCAAATGCGGAACTATAGGGTATGACCGTATAAACAGGCCGTCCACCATAGACGGGTTTGGAGCGATAGGTGGCCGTTGCTGCCCCGAGCACGCCTTCCCACGCTCTGACCTGCGAGCGCGGATCATCCGCGCCAAACCCCGGCAACGAGCAGTAAATCAGGCGTGGATTTTGCGCTGTCATCTCGGCAACGCCCACGCCGAGACGTGCCATCACACCCGGACGAAAATTTTCTATCACCACATCGGCGGTGGCGACGAGTTTGCGTGCGATATCCCGGTCTGCTTCCTGCTTGAGGTCCAGTACGATGCTGCGCTTGTTGCGGTTCCAGGTTGCGTTGGCCGGCGTGTTCCAGCGCGGCCCGCCCGGTGGATCAATGCGGATGACGTCCGCACCCTGATCCGCCAGCAACATCGCCGCCATGGGACCCGCCATGTACTGACCAAAATCTATGACCCGGACGCCATGCAGGACGCATGCATCGCTCATGTTGATCCCCTTTAGATGTGCACGACCTACGATTTCCGTGGAGCCGCGATTATCGCATACCGACCCGCACTCACGACCTGGCGGATGACGCTGATATCAGGCGATGCTTACTCGGCACGCACGCCTGCCGCCTTGATGACCTTGCCCCACTTCGCCATTTCAGATTTGAGCATTGATGCCAGATGCTCGGGCGCGCTGCCGACGACCTCAACACCGGAATTCATCAATATCGTTTTCACTTCCGCCATGTTGAGCACGCGCACGACCTCCTGATTCAGGCGCTGGATGATGGCAGCCGGTGTGTCGGTGGGTGCAAACAGACCCGACATGGTGACGGACTCAAATCCCGGTACCCCGGATTCCGCGACCGTGGGCATGCCCGGAAACAGCGGCGACGGCTCCGCACTCGTGACCGCCAACCCTTTCAGCCGGCCCGACTTCACGTGCAGAGCACCAACTCCGGAAGTTGGAAACATGAGCTGCACCTGGCCGCTGATCACGTCCGCAATCGCGGGCGCGTTGCCGCGGTAGTTAACGCGCACCATTTTGGTCCCGGTCATCTGCATCAGCAGTTCCGCAGCGAGCTGCGTGGTCGTCCCGGCGGGCCCCGACGCATAATTGAGTTCGCCCGGCCGCGCTTTGGCAAGACTGATCAACTCCTTGACATTACGCACCGGCAACGCACGGTTGACGACTAAGACATTGATCGACACCACCGCCACGGTGATGGGTGCAAAGTCGCGCACCGGATCATACGGCAGGTTGGCGCGCAGAAAGGGTTGCGTCCACATCGTGCTTCCGTATAGCAGCAGCGTATGTCCATCGGGTGGCGCCTTGGCCACCGTCACCGCCGCTTCAACGCCGCTATCCGCGCCGCGATTGAGTATGATCATCGGTTGCCCAAGGCTGGGCGCGGCACCCTGACCGATCAAGCGCCCCAGCATGTCCAGTCCGCCGCCTGGTTCGGCGGTGAACACGCGTATCGACTTGCTCGGAAAGCTCTGCGCCGTTGTTAACAATGGCACCGCGGCCGCACTGAAGGCGGCGCAAAGCAGGCAACGTCGGAACGATCTCTTCATGATCTCAGGCCGGCTCATGGTCTGCTGCAGTCAATTTCGCTCGTAACCGAGCGCGTGTTTCCAAAGCTCGACACATGCGCCGAGTGGGTACCGGGACCGCCGCATACGATAATGCCGAGGCCTTCCGGCGCCACGCATATAGGCAACAACGTGTCCACGCGTATCTCGCCGAGTTCAGCTTGGCGCCGGTTCATGGTGCGCTTCATGTCGATAACCGCCATGCGATTCGCGGGCAATCGCGACGCCTCCCACAACATGCGTTTTACCTCTGCCTTGGTCAGTCCGCCGGCTTTGAGTATCGCCGCATGCTCCGGCGACAATACCATCCATGGGTCGCCACCCTTGCAGTAGTCGTTGCCCGTGGGCCGGCGTATGGTCTCGGCCATCACCCGTATCATTTCCGCCGCGTCCTTGGAGTGCGTATTCATGTTCAGCGTGCCTTCCGCGCCCACCACGGTCACCGTACTCTGATCCGCCCTATAACCGCGCTCGACATGCAACGGTTCCCAGGGACTTTGTTCCTCGTTTTCGGCGCAGCAAAACAAATGTTTGCCGGGCTGCCCCAAAGTCGACCGGTCCAGTTCGCCAGGTAAGGCACGGCCAATGTTCTGCAGTATCAGGCGCAACGCCCGTCCCATGGTGGAGTTCGCCCAGTTGCCGTGCCCCAGGGCGTTGATTCCGGAATTCATTCCCAGCCTCTTGGCGAGCGGGCCATTGACTATCATCCACACGCCAGCGGGGTTGGTGCTGGCCTGTATGCCCTGAAGGTTGAACTTGGGTGATGTCATGGCCTCAACCGCCGCGATCAATACCGGCATGTATTCCGGATCGCACCCCGCAAGCACCGCATTCACCGCGATCAACTCCACGCTGGCCGCGCCAAATCCCGGCGCCACAATCGCCACGACTTCATCGCGTGACCGCGCCGTACCGCGCAACATGCGCGCTACGCGCTCGGCGGTCGGTGGCACGATGGGCAATCCATCGGACCAGCGGCGTTCGCGAAATAATTGATTGACGGTGTCCAGATCGTCGCCAACTTCAATCATCGCAGCACGCGGACCGGCTTGGGTGCTTTGCGCAGGTGCAGGTCCCGCTTCGCACACCACGCGCGCAATATCCAACATGCATTGCTCGGCAATCTGCCGCACGCTTGCGCGGCTCTGACTGCCAAACGGATGCGGAATGATCACTATCGGCAAACTGGGATGGCCCAGTGCCTTCGCCTGGCTCTGCCCCATGCTCGCAAACGCGGTTGAACATACTTCAACGGCCGCGAGGCCGCGTTTCGCCACTTCTACGCTGTCGTGGACACTCCACGACGTGCATGCACCTCAGTCGCCGGAGCCGGTAATGACGAGATCGCACTCCACCGCAAGGTCGCTGATCAACTCCTCGGGCGCGGGTATGGAAACCTTGCCTTTGCTGCGCTTAAGGACTGATTTGACGCCATATCGATCCAGCATCATCCGCGACAGATCTTCAACCAGATAATGGAAGTTGGGCTTGGTGTTGTCTATGAATCCCACCACCTTGCCTTTGAGGCCGTCAAGCACACGACGCGTCTGTAGCGGCGCCGAGGACTCAGGCGCGGTGGGATCGAACACGGACATTGCGACACTCATCTCAGGCTCCTCAGTTTCGCGGCTGATCGTAACCGTGTGCCTGCAACAGTGTCAACACGGTAGCGCACGCGGCACTTTCAATGAAACCCGCCGGCAATTTTTACCGACAGGCCAGCAACTGCCGACGGCGCAGATTTCTGTTATAAATCGAGGAATAGATAAATGAATCTTTCGCTCGCTGCAAATATTCGCCGGGAGTTTCGAACATGCGCGTTCACAAGTATGGCCTGGTTGTACTCTCTATTGCGCTTTTCGCTATTGCAAAATGCAGTTGGTCCCAGAACCCAGTCTACCCCACGAAGCCGGTACGCATACTCACCACCGATCCCGGCAGCGGCGGAGACTTGGTATCGCGTCTGATGGCGCCCACGCTCGCCAGCAGCCTCGGCCAGCAATTCATCGTGGACAACCGCGGCATCATCTCCGGGCAGGTTGCGTCGAAGTCGCCGCCGGACGGTTACACCTTGCTTGCCTTCGGCAGTTCGCTGTGGCTGGGACCTCTTTTGCACGACAACGTCCCCTACGATGTGGCACGCGACTTTGCGCCGATTACCATGGCGGCAAGCTCACCCAACATACTGGTCGTGACGCCGACATTTCCGGTGAAGTCCGTGCGCGAGCTCATCGCATTGGCGAAAGCACGTCCGGCGGAACTGAACTATGGCGCATCGGGCGCGGGTTCGTCCAATCATCTGTCGGCCGAGCTGTTCAAATCGATGGCCGGTGTCAATATCGTGCGCGTGTTCTACAAGGGTCCGGGCGCCGCGATGACCGACCTGATATCAGGCCAGGTTCAACTCATGTTTGTCGCCGCGGCGAGCGGCATGCCGCATGTCAAAACCGGACGACTGCGCGCGTTGGCCATCACCACCGCCGGCCCGTCCGCACTCGCACCGGGCATGCCCACGGTGGCGTCCTCCGGTCTGCCGGGCTATGAATCGATACTGACGCTGGCTTTGTTCGCTCCCTCGGGGACACCCTCCGCCATAGTGAGCCGGCTGAATCAGGAAATGGTGCGCAGCCTGAACAGGGATGAGGTCAGGGACAGGCTCTTGCTGACCGGCACGGAGGTCATTGCCAGCACGCCGGAACAATGCGGGACGGTCATTAAATCCGACATTTCCAAGTGGGGTAGAATCATCAAGGACGCTGGCATACGCGACTGATATGCCGTTTTCCCGCGTATTTGCATCAGAGCCCGCACCTTCAAGGCCGACAATGACGACCAACACATCCGTATTCGACCCCAGCGCACCCTATCGCAGCGAGGGACAGCTACAAGGAACCACGCTCGATACGCTGGCAGGCAAAGTCGTGGGGTTCATCGATAACACCAAACCCAATTTCAATCATCTGGTCGATGAACTTGCGACCGTATTGAAAAGCCGCTATGGCGTCAAAGATACGATGAAATTCAGGAAACGGGCGCCATCCATAGCCGCGCCCGAGGAAATCATGGGCGAGGTGACGACGCACTGCGACCTGGTCATTACAGGCTCGGGGGATTGAGGGGGCTGCACATCGTGGAGTGTCCACGATAGCGTAAACGCCGCGAAACGCGGTGTAACGGCAGTACAGGTTTGCTCCACCTCATTCCTGGGCATGGGACGTGCGCAGGCGCGCGGGCTCGGCTATGCCGATTTGCCGATCGCGGTCATGCCGCATCCCTTCGGAACGCTGACGCGCGATGGCGTGCGCACGCTGGCTGTATCGCTGGTGGCCGATATTGCGTCTCTCGCATGCAAATCCACCGACGCCGTCGCTGCCGGCACACCTGCGCAAACTGAATGTGCGGCACTCGTCGATGTCGGTGCGGATGCCGATGACGTCAATGCGCTGTTTCGGGCACAGGGCTGGACCGATGGTCTGCCGGTCGTGGCGCCCACGCAAAAGCGCGTGCAGCGCATGCTTGAAGCCACCACTCGACACCCTGACGAAATCGTGGCCAGACTTCCGCCGGGCTTCGGTGCGGCAACGGTGCAGCGCATCGCCATCAATGCCGTCATGGCCGGCTGCGATCCTGCCTGCATGCCGGTACTGATCGCGGCCGTGGAAGCGGTCACGCCGCCGCAATTTAACGTGCAAACCATACAGACCACGACCAATCCAGCGACGGTATGGCTCATCGTCAATGGTCCGATTGCGCAGGACCTGGGAATGAACGGCAACCTCAACTGCCTGGGCCAGACCAATTGGGCCAATGCCACGCTCGGACGCGCGCTGCATCTGATACTGCTGAACATCGGCCGGGCTGTGCCGGGCGAACTCGATCGCGCCACGCATGGACAGCCCGGCAAGTACACCTTCTGCTGTGCCGAAAATGAAACGGAAACTCCGTGGGAGCCGCTGCACGTCGAAAAAGGTTACCGCGCGGACCAGAGCACGGTGACCGTGGTCGGCGCCGAAGGCACACTCAACATGAACACGCATACCAAGAATGCGGACGAGATCCTGAATGTCATCGCGGCCACGCTGCCGCGCCCGCCGAGCAACGATTATCTGAACGGCGGTAATCCGTGGATCGTACTGAGCCCCGAACATGCGCATATCCTGCACGCCGCGGGACTCACCAAAGCGCAGGTCAAATCCCGGCTGTGGGAACAATCCAAGATGTCGGTTCGTCTGCTGCCGCCTATCGACTTCGCGCGCATACAAAGCGTGCGCGGCCCCGAGCTCGGCACGTTTACGCAGGACACGCTGTTGCCCATCGCCACCACGCCGGACAATATCGGCATCCTGGTGGCGGGCGGACCCGGCACGCATTCCACTTATGTGCCCAGCCTCGGCAGCACACGCTCGGTAACCCGCGTAATACTCCCATAGGAAGGAAACGACCCGCATGCCCATTGAATCAAGTGAACAAAGCTGTTCGGAAACCCTCGCGAACTTCGTTGCCAATCTGCGCTACGAGGATATCCCGGCCGCAGTCGCCGCCAAGGCGCGCACCCACATACTGGACTCCATCGGCAACGCCCTCGCCGGCAGCACCATGGAGTGGGCAAGGAACGGCAGTAGCGTATTCCGGAAACTGGCGGGACCGCCCGAAGCCACCGTCATAGGCCACGCGGGACGCATAGCTGCGGCCAATGCTGCGATCGCCAACGGCATCGGCATCGCCGCGCTCGACTACGACGACACTGACTACGGCGGCGGCGGCAACCACATGAGCCGTCACGTCGTCGCCACCGCCCTTGCCGCCGGCGAGGCCGCCAATTGCACGGGCAAGGACCTGATCACCGCCGTGGTCATCGGCTATGAAGTTGCACCGCGCGTCGGTGCATCGCTGATGGTGGACCGCTATGGCGTACGCGCGGCGCGTGCAACGTGGGGAGCGGAAGAACTGGCCGCGCACCACCGCATGCACCATGAGGGCGGCATGCTGGTGCGGGCCTACGTGCCCGGACTGTATTCATCGGCGCTGATCGCCGGCCGGCTGTTTGGATTGAATGCCCAACAACTCACCTCGGCACAGGGGCTGGTCGGCGGGCTCGGTCTGTTCCTCGGACAATCACACCGCGAAGGGGCCGACTCGCATGTTCATGCAGCCTGGGCTGCGCATTCGGGCATCATTGCTGCTTCGTGGGCACACGATGGTCTACGCGGCCCCAGACTGATCTATGAAGGAGACCGCGGACTGTTGGCCGTTATCGGCAAGGATCTGCATGATGCCACGCGTTTGACGAGTGGCCTGGGCACCGAGTGGACTACGCTCAAGAACGTTTTGAAGTTTTACCCGGCGGGACATGGCCCGCACCACTTCATGGAAGCTCTCAAATCACTGGTAATCGAATACAAACTGCGTCCGCAGGACGTGCTGCAAATCGACTGCCGAGCGCCCGCGCAGCGCATCGAGTTTCACTTCGAACCCAAGGAAACCAAACTGCATCCGACGCCGTACAACGCGCGCTTCAGCCTGCCCTATCTGCTGGCACGCCTGCTCGCGGACGGCGAACTGGGGCCGCTGAGTTTCACCGCCGATAAGGTGACCGAGCCCGCCGTGCTCGAACTGGCAAGCCGCGTCACTTACACCGCCGACGAGGCATCGTGGTTCGGGGAACAACGTGGCGAAGTCACCGTAAAACTCAGGGATGGCCGGTCGCTGGTACGCTCGGCACCGGAACTGCTGGGCTTTCCCAGCCGACCGTGCACGCGTGAAGATGTGGTGTCGAAATTCCGCGCCAACGCGAAACTGATACATGAAAACCCAAAACGGACCGACGAGCTGCTCGCAGCCCTGGAGTCCCTGGAAAAAATCAAAAATATCAGGGACATCATGAATCTCGCCACACCCGGATGATGCCATGAGGCTCTCAACTGCACACATCCGATATTTCGTCTTCATGGTGGTTGTCGCCTATGCAGGCGTGTTATCGGCGCAGACTTTTCCATCAAAACATATCCGCATCGTCGCCGCCGCCGTGGGTGGCGGCAATGACTTGGCCGCGCGCATCGTGGCGCAAAAACTGTCGGGAGCTATGGGTCAACCGGTCATCGTTGAAAATCGTGGTTCCATCGGTTCGGAAATTGTCAGCAAAGCCACACCTGACGGTTACTCGCTGTTGTTTTACAGCAGCAGCCTGTGGATATCCCCGTACCTGCGGGATTTGCCGCCCTTCGATGCACGGCGGGATTTCACGCCGATCGGACTGAGCGCTCTGTCCCCCAACATATTGGTCGTGCATCCGTTGTTGCCGCTCAAGACCTTGAATGATCTGATCGCACTCGCCAAGGCCCAGCCCGGTGTTCTGAACTATGGCTCCAGTTCAACCGGGTCCGCCCAACACCTCGCCGCGGAACTGCTCAAGTCCATGGCCGGTATCAACATCGTGCGCATAGGCTACAAAGGCACCGGGCCGGGTCTTAATGCTTTGCTCGGCAATGAAGTGCAACTGTCGTTTGCGACACCCGGATCCGTGACCGCGCATATCAAATCAGGACGGCTGCGGGCTCTGGGCGTCACGAGCGCGGAGCGCTCTGCCCTGGTTCCGGATCTGCCGACATTGGCGGCATCAGGCCTGCCCGGCTACGAAATGACGTCGATTTATGGAATGTTCGCCCCGCCGAAAACGCCTGCCGCCATCGTCAACCGGCTCAGCATTGAACTCAAGGGCGCGCTGGCCGCCGGCGACGTGAAGGAAAAGTTTCTGGGCGTGGGAATGGAAGCCGCAAGCAGCACGCCCGAGGAATTCATTGCGATCATCAAGGCCGACATGACGCGCAGCGGCAAAGTCATCAAGGATACCGGCATACGCGCCGACTAGCAGCTCCTTAATAATCAACTCGCCCCGCGGCGCAAGCCGCGGTCCAGGAGACTCCCACTATGAAGTTTGTCTTCATCCCCCCGCAAAACAAGGCCACGCGCGACTGGGCCGCACGACTGATGACCGACTGTCGCGACATGTCAGTGGTGCTGACCGAAACCAACGAGGAAGCCAAGACCGCCATAGTCGACGCCGATGCCGCGTTTGGCACCGTTGCGCCTGAGGTGCTCGCGCAGGCACAAAAACTGCGCTGGCTGCAGGCGCCACACGCAGCGCCCGCCGCGGGCTACTACTACCCGGCGCTGATTTCGCACCCGGTCGTGGTCACGAATTTCCGTGAAATCTACAATGACCACATCTCCGCGCACATCATGATGTACGTGCTCAATTTCGCGCGCGGCATGCATCGTTATTTTCATCAGCAAATCCGCCATGAATGGATACCGCCCAAGGAAAAAACCGGGTCGGCCGACGAGACCGGAGTACTCGCGCTGCCCGAGGCCACCATGCTCATCGTCGGCGTGGGAGGCGTAGGCGCCGAGACCGCACGCATCGCCAGTGCGTTTGGCATGCGGGTCATCGGCATAGACGCGCGGCGCGTAAGCGCACCGCCCGGCGTTGCCCTCCTCGGACGCCCGGAAGAGCTCGACGACCTGTTGCCGCAGGCTGACTTTGTTGTGCTCACCATTCCTCATACTCCGGCGACCGGCGGACTGTTTGACGCAGCCCGCTTCGCACGGATGAAAAAAGGCGCCTACTTCATCAACATCGGCCGCGGCAAAACGACGCACCTCGACGCGCTGACCGCCGCTCTGCGCGACGGCAGACTTGCCGGCGCCGGATTGGACGTATTCGAAACCGAGCCGCTGCCCAAAGACCATCCGCTATGGAGCATGCCCGGCGTATTCATCACACCGCATACGTCCGGCATAGGTCCGCATCTGAACGAGCGCCGCTACGAAGTCATACTGGAGAATGCACGCCACCTGATCGACGGCACACCGCTGCGCAATATCGTGGACAAGAAGAGCTGGTATTAACCTCGAACCGGCAGTCAGATGTCGGCAAAGGTTTGCCGACCTACTTCCTCGCTACGCCGAGATTCGGTCAATACTCAAATTGGACAGCCGGTGACACCGCCCGGTATCATCATCGGTTTGCAGCTTTGGAGAAACAATAATGACAACAGGCAGGCAGGTATACGACCCGGTGGCGCCGGAGTACAGCGGACCGCAGCAATTGCGGCAGTCGCTGGATGGACTGGCCGGCAAAGTCGTCGGCTTCATCGATAACGCCAAACCCAATTTCAACTATCTCGTCGACGACCTCGCGGAATTGCTGGTAAGCAAGCACGGTGTTGAAAGAGTCGTCAAGCGCCGCAAACGCGGCGCGGGCGTGCCGGTGCCAGACGCGGTCATGCAGGAACTCAGCGACCAGTGCGATGCCGTCATTACCGGGTCCGGCGATTGAGGATCCTGCACGTCGTGGAGTATCCACGACAGTGTAACGGCAGCAAAGCACGGCCTGGCATCCATAACCGTATGCTCATCCGATTTTCTCGGACTCGGGCGCGCGCAGGCCAAGGCGCTGGGCTATCCCGATCTGCCGATCGCGGTGGTGCCGCATCCATTCGGCATCCGTAACCGCGATGAGTTGCGCACGATTGCCGGCCAGTGCGTTGAAGACATCGCACGGCAACTGCAGGACCCGGGCTCCAAAAGCAGAGCGGCACGCGCAAGCGACAAACCTGCGCCGCGCGCAGAACTGGTTGAGGTTCCCGGCGACGCCGACGAACTGAATCAATTCTTCATAGAACGGAAATGGGGCGACGGCCTGCCCATCATCGCACCGACCAGGGAACGCGTCGCACGCATGCTCAAGCACACCAACCGTGCCCCCGATGAAGTGGTCGCAACCATAGCGCCGGCGTATCGCGCAGCGACCGTCGAACTCATTGCGATCAATGCCGTCGCGGCGGGTTGCCGTCCGGAATATCTGCCAGTCCTGATTGCGGCCGCCGAAGCTGTCGGCGCGCGCGAATTCCACCTGCAAAGCATACAGGCGACGACCAATCCCGTTGCCGTGTGGCTGGTCATCAACGGGCCCATCATCGAAAAGCTGGGCGTCAACTATGGCAACAACTGTCTGGGTCAGGGCAACTGGGCCAACGCCACACTGGGGCGTGCATTGCGCCTGATACTGCAGAACATCGGTGGCGGCCTGCCGGGCATCATGGACAAAGCCACGCAGGGACAGCCCGGCAAGTACACATTCTGTTGCGCCGAGAACGAAGCCGCCAATCCGTGGGAGCCGCTGCATGTCGAGCGCGGCTTTGCGCCCGGCGCCAGTACCGCCACGGTCGTCGGCGCGCTGGGCACGTGGAACATGAACACGCATGCCAAGGACTCCAAAGACCTGCTGCGCGTCATCGGCGACACCATGGCATTCCCGGTCGGCAGCGACTACGTGAATGGCGGCCGGCCGTGGATCATGTTATCGCCGGAGCATGCGCACCTCCTCAAGCGCGAAGGCTTGAGCAAGGCAGATGTCAAACGCGGCCTTTGGGACAATTCCAAACTCGCGGCAAAACGGCTGTCCGCCAAGGATTTCGGACGCGTTCAGGAATCGCGTCGTGCGGAACTGGGTGAACTGACGCCGGATACGATGTTGCCGATCTCGCTGAAATCCGACGACATCAGCATCATAGTTGCCGGCGGGCCAGGAACCCACTCGGTATATTTTCCGGTGTCGGCGCATACGCGTTCGACGACACGCGAAATCATATTGCCGGGTTAGAACCGATCGCAATTTATTGCGATCGATTTTAGTCTGACTTGATGCCGGCATCCTTGATGACTTTGCCCATGCGCGCCATTTCGGACTTGATCGTCTCGGCAAACCGCTCCGGTGTGCTCGCCACGACTTCTATTCCGGAATTGAACAGTTGTTCTTTCGCCACCGGATTGGTGATGACGCGCAGGATCTCCTGATTCAGCATCCGGACCAGCGATGCCGGCGTGCGGGACGGCGCCATGAACCCGCTAATGGTTACGGAAACATAGCCCGGCAGTCCCGCCGACGCCACCGTCGGCAGCCCTGGCATCAGCGCGGACGGTTCCGCGCTGGTAACCGCAATGGCACGCAGTTTCCCGGATTTGACGTGCGGTGTCACCGCGCCGCCGGTGCCAAACATCAGCTGCACATGACCGCCTATCAGGTCGCTCAGGGCAGGCCCGGTTCCCTTGTAGGTCACGCGCACGATATCGACGGTCGCCATCGCCTTGAACAGTTCCGCGGCAAGATGCGAAGCGCCGCCTATGGTCGATGCAACATAGTTCAGCGTGCCCGGACGCGCCTTGGCGAGTGCTATCAATTCGGACACCGATTTAACCGGCACCGACGGATTGACGACCAGCACGTTGGGTGAGTTTGTCGCCCACGTAATCGGCGCAAAATCGCGTATCGGGTCGTGAGCCACGTTGCTGCGCAGGTAGGGTAGCAACCAGACCGGGGCGCCGTGCAGCAGCAACGTGTAACCGTCGGGCGTGGCCTTGGCCACCGTCTCCGCCGCGATGGCCCCGCTAGCCGCGCCCCGATTGTCGACCACGAATTGCTGCCCCAGATGATCGGTCATCCCGCGGGCGGTCAGGCGCGAAATAAAATCGTGGCCGCCACCGGCTTCGGCGGTAACTATGCGCACCGGTCTGGTTGGGTAGTTCTGCGCCCAAACATCACGATCGCCGGGACAGACCAACCCGGCCATGGCCACAATTGCCGCCACGGTGTAACCACGCATGGACATAGACTCTCCCGAGCGAAGTGGACGAAACGTTGCGCTAATTCCCTTTGATACCGAGATCCCGGATCAGTTTGCAAACGCTCTGGCCTCGCGACCCGCAATACGCCCGAACACCGCGCCCGACACCAATCCGGCATCACCAAGATAGTTGAAATAGAAAAGTCCGCCCACCATTTCTCCGGCGGCATATAGCCCGGGAATGGGAGTATCGGCGATGTCCAGCACACGCGAACGATTGTCGATCTTGATGCCGCCGAAGGTAAAAGTAATACCGGTGCCGACGGGGTACGCCTCGAACGGCGGCACTTCGATCGGATTCGCCCAGTTCGATTTGTTGATTGCAAGTCCCGTGGTGCCACGCCCATCCTTGATCGTGGGGTTGAACGGCACATCGCGCCGTACCGCAGCATTGTATTCACGCACGGTCGCAAGAAATTGCGCGGCGTCCACGCCCTCCATGCGCTCGGCAAGTTTTTCCAGCGTATCAGCCTGTACCTTGGTTGTATCGCGCTCGCGATATTCATCGCGCTGCAACCGCGTCACCTGCGCATCGTATATCTGCCACGCATGACTGCCCGGTTGCCTTAGCAGCACGCCGCCGTATTTGGCATAGGTATAGGTCAGGAAATCAGCACCTTCGTCGAGAAAGCGCTCGCCGTTGGCGTTGACCATGATGCTGAACGGATAACTGTAGCGCTGGCCGCTGGTATGCGTCATATGGGCGTCTACATAACCGAAGTCGGCCGCGTATCGCTCCCACGGCACCGAATGGCATCCCGACCACTGGCCATGCGGTTGCGCGCCTATATCGAGCGCCATGCGCAAACCATCGCCGGTGTTGTAGCGCGTGCCTCTAACCTTGGCCAGATCCCAGCCCGCGCCCAGGTAGCGCGCACGCCACTCGCGATTGGCTTCGAATCCGCCGCATGCGAGCACCACCGCTCGGGCGCGCAGTTCTTCCTGCTTGCCCGCCGTAATCGCGCGCACGCCCTCGACACCGCCATTGCCGCGCAGCAGCGCCGTTACATGTGCGCCATAGCGGATTTCAATGCCGGCTTTCTCCGCAACCTTAAACTCCGCATCGACCAGTCCGCGACCGCCGCCGACGGCGGCGATGACCACGCCGTCGACGAACTTGAAGCGGCCTTCATGCTTGAACGAGTGGCGGCCATAATACGGAACAAAGCGTATGCCCTGTCCGCGTATCCAGTGCACGGTATCGGTGCTCGAATCGACGAGGATTTCCGCCAGATCCGGATCGGCATGGAACTGGGTGACGCGCGCCAGATCGTCTAGATACTGCTCCCTCGTGTAGACGCCAAAGTCGGTGGTTGCAATTTCCTCGGCGGTCAAATCCGGAATAATCTTTTTCACGTCCTCGGTGCCGCTGTGCACGACCCGCAACCCGCCACCGGCAAAACTGCTGTTACCACCGCGTTGATCGCGCGGCGCGCGCTCCAGCACCAGTACCCGCGCACCCTGCTCGCGCGCCGACAGGGCGGAGCACAGCGCGGCGTTACCCGCGCCCACAACGATCACATCATAGGATTTATCTGCCGCGCTCATTGCCATTCCAATTCCGATCGATAGTCTGTAACGTGAGGCGAATATGAAACAAGGATACTGACCTATCGCTAATCCACTTTAATGCCGGCGTCCTTGATGACCTTGCCCATGCGTGCCATGTCGGCTTTGATATACGCCGCCGTTTGCTCTGGCGTGGTGCCGACGGTCTCCAGTCCGGCATTGAAAAACTTCTCCTTGGCATCCGCCCGGCCCAGGTAACGGATGACTGTCTGACTCAGGCGAGTGACGATGCCGGCCGGCGTTCCCGCGGGCGCAAATAATCCGTAGACGATGGCCGCTTCGTACCCTGGCAGCGTTGCCGCGATGGCGGGGACACCTGGTACCATCGGTGAGGGCTCCGAGGTGGTGACCGCCAGCGCTTTCAATCGTCCCGACTTCAGGTGTGGCGTGGTAACGCCCGCCGTGCTGAACGTCAGTTGAATATGGCCGCCGATCAGATCATTGACCACGGGCGTGCTGCTCTTGTAATTGACGCGCACCATGCGTATGCCGGCCATATGCTGAAACAGCTCGGCCGCCAGATGCGCCGTGCCGCCGATCGAACTCGATCCATAGTTGAGTTCGCCCGGCCGGGCTTTTCCCAACGCGATCAGATCCTTGACGGTTTTGACCGGCAGCGATGGATGGACCGCGAGTATGTTGGGCGAGCGATTGGTAATGGAGATGGCAACGAAATCCTTGATAGGGTCATAGGGCATCTTGGTCAGCAGCGGGCCTATCCATAGATTGCCCGCCACCAGCAGCAGCACATGACCGTCGGGCGGCGCCTTGGATACGGTATCGGACGCCTGAGCGGAACTGCGATTGTCGACCACTACGGGCTGGCCCAACGGCGCTTCGGTCAACCCCTGGGCGATCATGCGCGCCGAAAAATCGGTGCCGCCGCCGATACCCGAGGTTATGAGGCGCACGGGTCTGGTCGGGTAATCCTGAGCCAGGACTATGCTGACGTTCAACGCCAAGGCCCCGCTCAAAAGAATGTGCAATCGATAACATGCAAACCGCATAAATCCTCCATGCCTTACATTATATTGACAGACTTCACAAAATATTATTAATAATCAAATGGTTATAAATCCATAATCGATCACGCCGGGATCACGCGCCGCGCACATAGACCTCATACCTGTCGCCCGCCGCCTTCATCGCGGTCACGCCGCCCTTGATAAAGCGGCCCGCCCAGTTGAGATATTCGAGCTGCTTCTCAAACTGGGGCTGACCGGGGCGCACGATATCCGGCTGCCCATCGTCATTCATCAGCGTGGGCATGTAGTTCACGCGCGCGACTCCCTTGCGATCCACATCGAGAAACACAATACCGCCCTCCTTGAAATGACGGCGGTAATCGAAAACAAAGCCGGGATCGGGCTCCAGCGAATAAACGTCCTTCTGCACATATTCGCCCATCGGCATGGCCAGCGAATGACTGCCTTTCCTGCGCGGCGGCGCGAACGCGAAATTGCCCATGCTGTAGAAGACGACGCCATTCTTGTAGATTTCGATGCCCTGCGGCTGGTGCGCGTGGTGGCCAAGGATAACGTCGGCGCCGGCATCAATCGCTGCATGCGCGACGACCGGCTGATAGTCACACGGACGCGGCACATAATGAACGCCCCAATGCAAGGACACGAGAACGACGTCCGCGTGTTGTCTGACCTGTTTGACATCGGCGACGAGATGTTCGAGATCGGCGGCGTGCGGCACGGTGACCACGCGCGCCGGTGCACCCGGCTGATATTCATAAGGCTCGTAGTACGTATGCGCGCGCATGGGCGCGGCCCCGGCGCGACTTTCGTTGGCCCAGAACTGCGGCAGCACCGTCGATACGTAAGCGAGAAAAGCAATGCGCACGCCATTGCGTTCAAGTATGACCGGCTTGCGCGCTTCTGCGACATTGCACCCCGCGCCCACGGTCGGAATACCAAGCAGGCGAAATGTTTCAACGGTATCCTCAACCGCTTCAGGTCCCCAGTCGCCGGTATGATTGGACGCCAGCGACAGTATGTCGAATGGCACGGTTTTGAACACATCCGCAAAGCTCGGATCCTGGCGTGCCGGTCGCCCGGACATGCCATTCTGCTCCTGATAGCTGCCGCGCCGCGCATACAGGCGTTCCACCTGGGCGAAGCGCAAATCAGCACCGCGCAGCGTTGCAAGCACGTTGGTAAACGCACTTTCGGGCGGCTGATGACCAGTACAGATATCCGCCACTGCGGCGATTTTCACGAGATCCATATTCATTTACTCCGCGGTTTTATTTAACTGCAGTCATTGCGCCGACACGCCCACTGCCTTGACTATAGGCGCCCACCGGGCGATTTCGTCGCGAATAAATTGCGCTGCCTTGTCAGGGCTGGAATCGGTGACAGCCTCCAGCCCTAGCCCGGTCAGTTCTTTGTGGAAAGCCGGGTCCGCCATGATTTTTGCCACGGCGTCGTATAAGCGGTCAATGACAGGTTTGGGTGTTCCCGTCGGTGCCAGAAGCACGGTAAAACTGTAGGCCACCATGCCCGGAATGCCCGACTCTATTGCCGTCGGCACGTCGGCCGCGGTACTCAAGCGTTTTTCGCTGAACACGGCAAGCAAGCGCACCTTGCCCGAACGGTGCAATTCCAGCGTCGAACTGAACGAAACCACGGCCAGTGGAATCTGGCCGGCCATGAGATCCTGTACGCTGGGTCCGCCGCCTTTATAGGGTATGTGCACGATATCCAGACCGCCGGCCTGCCGCTTGAACAACTCGCCCGCGAGATTACCCAGTCCGCCTAATCCCGCCGAACCATAGGAAAATTTGCCCGGATTGCTTTTCACGCGCTTGATCAACTCCTGCAACGACTTCGCCACGCTGGGATGCGCGGCATAGCCCTGCGAAACCACCGCAAAAACCGCGATCGGCGCAAAGTCCTTGACCGGATCGAAAGCGGGATCCTTGCGGGTCAACGGACTGATAATGTGGCTGCCGCCGGTACCGAGCAGCAGCGTGTAGCCATCCGGCTTGGCACGCCGCGCGACTTCGGCGCTGCCTATGGCGCCATCCGCGCCGGCGCGATTATCGATGATGAACTGCTGTCCCAGCAGCGGACTGAGTTTGGCGGCAAGAACGCGGCCCGAGATGTCCGTATTGCCGCCGGGCGCGAACGGTATCACCAGCCGCACCGGGCGGGACGGATAGTCGCTTTGCGCATGCGCGAGACGAGGCGGCACACCACCGGCCATCAGGACGACGAACAACATGCACAAACATGGTTTGACTCGAATCATCACTGGTCCCCGCCGCCGCCATGGGTTTGAATAAGTGCTTGCCGACATACATGCCATTCTCGATTGTGCTTCGGAAATGCGCCGCGCGGAAAAATTTTTTCCCGGCGATGCACGCGTAATGAAATATGCGGGAAACGAGAACCTCTATCGGCATCGTTAAAGAGATATCATAGGCGTTTTTCGCAGTCAAGCAATCGAAAACGCGCGTGCTGGCAAAACTTGACCGGCTTTGCGGATAACAAAGGAAATAATCATGGCTGAACAAAGGGAATATGATTTTCATGAAGTTTACTGGCCGCGTTCACCGCGCCAGACCAAGGTAAGGCCGCTAGCGCCGCGCCTTGAAACACTGAATGGAAAAACGGTGGCACAGCTCTGGGACATGGTGTTTCGTGGCGATGAAGTATTTGCGCTGCTGGAGGAAGGCCTCAAGGCGCGCTTCCCCGACATCCGCTTCGTGAGCTGGCGCGAGTTTGGAAGTTCGCACTGCGGCAACGAAAAGGAAGTCCTCGCGGCGCTGCCCCAACGCTTCAAGGAACTGGGCGTAGACGCGGTGATTTCCGGCATGGCGTGTTGAGGGAGCTGCACGCCCGCCGTGTTGCGGGCCAGTGCTGTATGCGAAAACGCCGGAGTGCCGACCACGTCGCTGGTATGCGAAGGATTCCTGCGCCAGGCCGCGGCGACATCCATCGGCCTCGGTTTACCCAACATTCCCTTGTCCGTCGTTCCCGGCCACGTCGGCGTACAAAACAAGGAAGAACTGCGTCACAACATACTTGAGGTGACGCTGGAACGCGTCATCGAAACCCTGACGCGCCCGCCCGCGACCGGCATGGACAAGAGCGAACCCGGCGCACGTGACATCGTATTCAAAGGCAGTGCCAGGGACGTCAACCGCTATTTCTACAAGAACGAACTCAGCGATGGATTGCCTGTCGTTCCGCCGACACGCAACGAGATCGATGCATTTCTGCGCTATACCGACAGAGACCCCGACGAATCACTGGGCACGATATTGCCCGACAGCCGTTCCGCGACGATCTGGAGCGTGGCTGTCAACGGTGTGATGGCCGGATGCCGTCCCGAGTACATGCCGGTACTGATTGCGCTCATCGAAGCGATGTGCGATCCGATTTACGGCGTCGAACACAGCGGCAATACGCCGGGCGGCGAGACTCTGATCATACTGAACGGTCCCATCATCAAGGATCTGGAATTCAACTACACGCAGGGTGCATTGCGCGATGGCTTCATGGCGAATACCTCGATCGGCCGCTTCTGGCGCCTCTACCTGCGCAATGTTGCGGGTTTTCTGCCGCACAAGACGGACAAAGCGACGTTCGGCAATACGTTCAGAGTGGTGCTGGCGGAAAATGAAGATGTCCTCAAAAGCATAGGCTGGGAAACCAACAGCCAGGCGATGGGATTTGCGGCGGGCGATAATACCGTCACCATCGCGCGCTATACCGGCGGCGGATCGTTTTCCTCGATCTCGGGCAGTTCGCCGGAAGAGATGCTGCCCTACCTTGCCGATTCGGTGCTCAAGTATCACACATGGCAGATACATTTCACGACCAGTCACGGCAACGGCTCATTGCGCCCGCTGGTCGTGATCACGCCCATCGTTGCGGAAAATATTGCCAAGGCGGGATGGTCGAAACTTGATGTGCAGAAATTTCTATTCGACCATGCCCGATACCACGCATGGGAATACGACCGCTATCTGCGCGACTGGACGATACGCGGCGTGTGGAGCATAGACGACGATGTCCAGAAGAGCCTCATCCCCAAACTGTTCCGCGAATCCGACGATCCGAACCGCATGGTGCCCATCGTTTGGGAGCCCAAGGACATCATGATCGTGGTGAGCGGCGACCCACTGCGCAACAATGCATACGTGTTCGCGCACAACGGCTTTCTCGGTTTTCCGGTTGCGAAGAAGATCAATCTGCCCGCGGACTGGCAGCGCATGCTGAAAGAAGCCAATACGTGAATCGGAAAGCCTATGCGCGGCGACACTCATCAATAGTCTGCACATATGACCCGTCACGACGCTTGAGCGCGCAAGTCACTGGTGTCGTTGACCCGCCGAAAGTCGGCATGTAGATCGAGTGTTTGCCGACCCCACCCGCGACGACGATGATTATGTCTTCGGCGTGTTTGACGGCATGGACAGGCGCATCCGGAGCGGCGTTTGCATACTGGTCCCTGAACGTCACCATGAAGCGCCGCCCGATGTTCTCCGGCGAAAATCTGTTCAGCGCAAGCCACGCGTGTTGCTGCAAAAAGCGCTTGGCGTCGGCTTTGGAATAACCGCCGTCGGCGATGGTCTGGGCGTGTTCCGGCCCCAGCACCAGCAATGGTCTTTGCGCGGGATAATAAATATCGTTGGCTCCGGTCGTTGCCATGGTTCCCGCGATGGTCATCATCACGCCTTCGGCGGTTAAACTTTGGTGATCGTTAATGTTGTGCGGACATTCCGCGCCTATCACGGTGACCGTTGTCGCGTCGCTCGGAAAGCCGCGCTCCACATGCAATGGCTCCCACGGACTGGCGGCCTCGTTTTCCGCCGCACAGTATGTGTACTTGGCGGGCGAGCCATGCGTGGCCATGTCCGCAATGCCCGGCGCCGCGCCACCAATGTTCACCAGCGCCAGACGCACCGCGCGTCCGATGGTGGCATTGGCCTGCACGCCCTGACCAAAGGCGTTGTTGCCGCCATTAATATGAAGCTCGCGCGCGACCGGACCGTTGAATATCAGCAACGGTGCGCACGGGTGGGTGGTGGCCTGTATGCTGTACAGATTGAACTGTTTCTCGCACAAGGCCTCGATCGCAAGCATGACCAGCGGAAAATATTCCGGCCGGCAGCCCGCCATGACCGCGTTTGCCGCGAGCAGCAAGGGCGTCACACCGCTATAGCGCGGCGCCATGGTGGCGAACGGTTCATCCCACGGGCGATCGCACCATTCGAGCATGGCAGCGACACGCTGTTCGCTGGGCGGAACCACGGGCAATCCATCGCCCCAGCCACGCTCACGCACCAGCGCATTCACCGCATCGAAATCGTCATCTGAGTAAACGCTGGCGCCGTCAGCGTCGAGCAACGCGGATATCGCCGTCACTTGATATGCTCCTTGATGAGGGACACCAACTGCGGTATCACTGCCGCGGCGCGCACTTGCACGCTCCCCAGCGCCAGGCCGCCGAATGGATGCGGAATTTCCACCAGACGCAGATCCGGGACGCCGAACGTGCGCGCCTGGGCTTTGCCCAGATTCATGAAGGGACTGGAACAAATGACGGCGGCCAACACCCCGCGTTTACGAATTTCGGTCATATCGTGGACACTCCACGATGTGCACCCCCCTCAATCCGCCATCGCGCTGACGACGAAATCGGCGTCCGCGGCAAGCTGATCGAGCACTTCCATCGTGGCCCCCGCGCTGGGCGCAGGCTTGCGCAACGCGATCACCGATTTCACCGGCAACGCCGCTTGCAAACCGTCGACGATGAAACGCAGCAGATGATCGGCATTGCCCTTGTTGTTATCGAGGATGCCGATGCGCAGGCTGTCGAGCGTGAGTTCGCGCTGCGATCGCGTGTGCTCGACCTGCACGGTCCGCGCCTCAGGCACAACCAGGCGTATCTGTTGGGTCATATCAACGTTCCTTCAATACATGTTGGCAAACAATTGCCGTAAATTGACGATGGCGGCATGGGTATGCCGCCATACTCCTTCCAACCATACGTATCTACATCTTTTTCCTCCCCCGCGCACTACGTGCAAGGGAGGGTATCGAGATATGTAGGCGCGCATGCCTTCTACTGGAACCCAGCCCAAGCTATTCGGCGCGTATGCCGGCGTTCTTGATCACCTTGCCCATGCGCGTCATTTCCGATTTCATGGTCACGGTGAGTTCCCGCGGCGTGCTGCCTATCACATCCGAACCCGCGCGCAACAAACGCTCCCTCACATCCGCGATCCCAAGAAACCGCACGATCTCGCGGTTGAGCCGATTGATGATGGCCTCTGGCACTTTCGCGGGCGCAAGTATGCTCAAAATAGAGGCCGATTCGTAACCCGGCAGTCCCGCGGCGGAAACCGTCACCAGATCCGGCATCAGTGCCGACGGCGTGGCACTGGTAATGGCCAAGGCGCGCATTTTTCCCGACTTGATATGCGGTATCACCGCGGTTGCGTTCGGGAACATCAGTTGCACGCGGCCAGCGATGACATCGGTCAGCGCCGGGCCAGCGCCGTTATACGGTATACGCACGATATCGACATCGGCCATGGATTTGAACAACTCCGCGGCCAAATGATTGGCCGATCCCGCCGCCCCGGATGCGTAGTTGAGCTGCCCCGGTTTGGACTTCGCGAGCGAAATCAATTCCTTGACCGACTTCGCCGCAACCGATGGATTGACGACCAGTACGCTCGGCGAGCTGGTTGCAACCGTGATAGGCGCAAAATCCTTGACTGGATCGTAGGAAACGTTGTCCTGCACCAGCGGAGAAATCCAGAACGGCGTGCCGAACAACAGCAACGTATACCCGTCCGGCAACGCCCTCGCCACGGTCTGCGGCGCGATGATTCCGCCGCGATTGTCGACGATGACCTGCTGGCCCAGTGATTCCGAAATGCCTTGCGCGATGAGCCGCGCCACCGGATCGCTGCTGCCACCGGGCGGATGGGTCACCATGCGGATGGGCTTGGTGGGATATGCCTGAGCCCACGCCGCGCCATAGCCTGCGATCAGCAAGGCAAACAAACCAACGCTGCGCCGCATAATCCGGACTCCTTATAACTGTAACAACCCGGACCAGTACAGCGACGCATTGCCGACATCGATATCGTATTTTCTGATGTACTCAAGCCTGCCGTCCACCCCCATGCGGAAAACATCCAGGCTGGCTGACACGGTGCGCGTGGCATTTCCCTCCTGGACCACGACCGGAGACTTGCATGCGGCGACCAGGATGCGTCCACCGGGATCGAAGGAAAATGTGCGCGCATGAAATCCCCGGGTATTGATGTGCTGCACGGGCACCAACTCGCCACTAACCTGATCGATCGCATACACGGAGATCGAGTTTTCGCCGCCCGCGAATACCTGCCTGCCATCAACCTCCGTGGTCGCATCAGCACGCTCACAACCGTACAGAAAGCGTCCGTTGGGGTGCACGTGCACGGTGCCGGCCATTTGCCGTGGGCGGATGTTTTTTGTGTCCGAAAGTGTGTCCACGCTGAACAGCGGCAGACTGCTCAACGTACTGCCATTCAACGTGAACAAACAGATCTTGTGCTGGCGTTCCAGCGACACGTAAACCCACGGTTGTGATGGATGGAAATCAAGATGCCGGGGTCCGAAACCATAGCCATTCCCCGGCGCAATCGACACACCATCTCCAAGCCGGCCATTCCGGAAACTGAACACCTTGAGCGCGCCCGGATCCTCGGCCTTTGCGCCATGCGCATCGTTGCCGCGAGTCACCAATATCGCCGCATCATTGGATGGACTGACCCGCACCTGATGCGCATATATGCCGGTATCCAGCGCAGACTGTTTAACTTCATCGCCCACCGTGCCGTCACCATTGATGCGATGCACGATCAACTCACTGGGTTCGTTACACGCGATCAACACATGTTCCGAACGCGCATCCGTGGTGATGTGCAGCGAACGATTGCGCAACGCCACCGGAGCACCGTGCGTGTGTAACGCACCGGTCTCGGGATCGATACGCAGCGCCACCACCTGATGTGTGTCGCCGGGCGCGCCCTTGTTAGGCCACAGTCCGCGATTGCTGGTAACCACGTAGAGGTATCGCTTCGAGGCATGCGGACACACATACATCACGCTCGCATCGAGCCGCACCGACCCGCGTCTGATAAGCGCGGCGTTGTCGACATCCACATCGTAGTGCACCAGTTCGGCCCCCACGCTGGCATAGAGCATCAACCTTCCGGTTGCCTTCGCAGACTTGTTATTCGTCATGGTCGTAAAACCTTTCCCAACATCCTGAACATCGCTCATTGCTGCCTCCCACGTCTTGAGACAGCCCGTTAATACTCACAAAACATACATTAATTCATATACTTGGAATAATCCCGGCGGGCGCTACTCACCACGTATATCAGCGTCCCGGATGACCTTGCCCAGCCGCCCGATATCCGCTTTGATTTCCGCTAATGACTGTTCCGGCGTGCTGCCGACAACTTCAGCACCGCTTTTGAACAACCTGTCCCTGCTCTCCGGCTGCTGCAGAGCCCGCGTAATCTCCAGACTCAACTGGTTGACGATGGCCATGGGTGTCTTGATGGGCGCAAACACGCCCAGCGTCGAAACCGACTGATAACCGGGCAGTCCCGACGCTGCAACCGTCGGCATGCCCGGCGCCAGCGCCGATGGCTGCGCGCTTGTGACCGCCAGTCCGCGTAAGCGGCCGGCTTTCATATGTGGGCCTACGATGGCCACCGAAGAGAACGACAACTGCACCTGTCCCGCGATCAGATCGTTGATCGACGAACCACCGCTCTTGTAGGTGACACGCACGATGTCCACGCCCGCCATCGCTTTGAAGAGCTCTGCCGCGAGATGATTCGAAGACCCCGACTGTCCCGACGCATAGTTCAGCGTGCCAGGCCGGCTTTTGGCCAGCGCGATCAACTCACGCACTGATTTCACCGGCAATGACGGGTGAACCGCGAGGATATTGGGCGAACTGATCGCCAGCACAACCGGCATGAAATCGCGCACAGGATCATAGGCCGCCTTCTGCATGAGGGGCCCGATCCAGAACGGCGGGCCATAGACGAGCAGCGTATAGCCGTCGGGCGGCGCCTTGGCGACGATTTCCGCGGCGACAAATCCAGCGCCGCCGCGGTTCTCCACGACCACCGGCTGTCCGTACGCAGTGGTCAGTTCCTGCGCAACGATGCGCGCCGCGAAGTCAGCGCCGCCTCCCACTGCCGAGGTGAAAAGGCGTATTGGTTTTGCGGGGTAATTCTGGCTGCCTGCCGGCCCTGCCGCACAGACCAGCGACGCGGCGATACCCAATCTCAGCGACAATTCATGAATCGAAGTCATATGGCACTGCCCGTTTTATTGACCGACATCACGGTGCCGCGCAATAAAATCCAGCACAGCCTTGGCCGTAATATCGGGATTCGTCCCCGCCGCATGGTAACCATCCACCGGCAGCGCCGCCAGTTCCGCGCGCGGTATACCCTTGCGGAAGATCTCGCCCAGCTTGATGCGCTCCGGCAAATTGGTGGTGATCACCAGCGTCGGACACTGCACGTTTTTCAGATCCGCTGAAACGTCAGCGCCGCCGACCCAGCGCAAGTACGCGCGCGCCGTCGATACTGCGGTGGCGCCCATCATATCCACCCACCAGTCTATGCCCCGCTGCGGCATCGAGTCGCCGAGCCGCGCGCGCATGGTGGAACGCGCCCAGCTGCGCATGCCGTGCTGCTCCATATGCTCTATCCAGCCATCGGTCTTGGGCGGCTTGGGTGGTGTGCATGCCAGCGTCAGTGTTTTGACCAGGTCCGGCCGCATCGCCGCAAGTTTGACACCCAGCACGCCGCCGCTCTTGCCTGCCACGACGTGCACCGGATCGGGCGACAGATGGTTGATGATGCGCACCATGTCGTCGACGAACAAGTCCAGAGAATAAGTAAAGTCGTCGGCCACCGCACCCGACTGTCCGAACCCGCGCAGATCAAAGCGGATCATGCGATAACGGCGCGAGAAATGCGGCACGAATGCACGCCACGCCTCGGTGGTCTCGGTGAAGCCATGCACGAACAGCACCGTCTGCGGTCGCGTCCATGGATCGGTGTAATCATCTATCTCGTAAAACGGTTTGAAGTCCGGCGACAATTCAAGAAATGACATGCAAAGCTCCGTGGCGATCGTTTGAATTTCAGCTCGTCACCCCGGCGCAGGCCGGGGTCTGGAAAGCGCGAACTACGAATACCTGAATCTTACTCGACGCCGACCTGCGACGGCACGACTATCATCGCGTAAGAAACAAGACTGCACGCGCTATTCGGGTTTCGCTCCGGTTGCCTTGATCAGCTTCGCATTCTGCGCGATCTGGCTTCGAATGAGCAGTGCAAACTGTTCCGGCGTATTGGTCTGCGCTTCGAGTCCCTGCCTGGCGAATGCTTCCTTCATTTCGGCGGTATTGACCGCCTCCACGATGACAGCGTTGAGGCGTGCGATGATGTCGCGCGGCGTACCCGCTGGTGCGCTCACGCCATTCCAGTTGAAATATTCGTAGCCGGGCACCCCGGATTCGTCGAGCGTGGGTATCGACGGCATCGACCCAGCGCGTTTCAGCGTGGTCACCGCGAGCGCTCTTACCTTGCCGGCATTCAGCACCGGCAGCGCTGCCGCGCCACTCGAAAAACTCATGTCGATCTGCCCTGCCGCCGTGGCGAGTACAAATGCCGAGGCGCCCTGATAAGGAACATGCACGGCACTGACCTTGGCCAGCGTGTTAAACAGTTCGCCCGCCAGATGAGACGAGGCGCCGACGCCGGACGATCCATAGCTCAATCTGCCCGGCTGAACACGCGCAATGGCGATCAATTCCTTGAGCGTGCGCGCCGGCACTGACGGATGTATCACCAGCACGGTCGGTATGCCCGCCACCAGCGACACCGGCGCGAAATCGCGATCGAGATCATACGGAAGTGAAGCACGCAGCGCCGGCAATATGGTGTCGGATGCCGAAGTCAGTAACAGCATATAACCATCCGCAGGCGCCTTCGCCACGGTTTGGGCCGCGATCATGCCGCTCGCGCCGGCGCGATTCTCAACCACCACCGGCTGGCCCAGCCGCTCGGATAATTTCTGCGCCACCATGCGCCCACTGAGATCGGTTGCACCGCCGGCCGCGAAACCGACGACGATGCGTATGGGACGTGATGGATAACTTTGCGCCGCCGCATCGAACGCCAGCACACCGGCGTGCGCCACGCACGCCGTGATCAGCATGTAACTCAATCCAGTTTTTCGCATGAGTTGTGCTCCGTTTGAATTGCTCATTATTGATTTTCCAAAATTTCGAGACACGCTCGTATAAAGATATCGTCGTCCCGGCCGTAGGGCGGAAAAGTGCAGCGCCTTCCGCCGAATGGCTATTCAAGCGCACCTGTACCCTGCCGATCGTGGGCGCTGGCAAGAATGCACAACTACGCCCCCCTCCACCCCACCCACTCCGACAACCCCCGTCCCATCACCCACTCCATGTCTTCAGCCTTAATCCACGGCATCTCTTCCGTAAACATCGTGACCGCCTGTCGATAGGTGCACGGAAGCCGCGTAAAGTCCGTGCCCCAGAACATGCGCTTCGGCCCGAACGCATCGTAGACACGACGCAGATACGGATGCAGACGCCGATACGGGTAAGTATCGCCGGAATAACACGGCAACGCACTGGCTTTGACCGCGACGTTCGCGCGCCTTGCGACCGCCAGCATGTGATCCAGGCCGGCAAATGCTACGTCGTCTTTTTGCCCCGCGCTCAGACACAGGTGATCCAGTATCAGTTTCAACCGCGGGTGACGTTCGGCAATCCCGTCTATCAGATGCACCTGCTCGTAATCGACCATAAGCATGATCGGCACGCCGGCCTGCTCGGCCTCCGCCCACAACCAGTCGACGCGTCCGTCCGCAAGCACCGACCGGAAAGAGTCCGCTCTGAAAGTAAGCCGCAGGCCCAGCATGCCCGGCTGGCGACGCCATGTCGCGAGCACACCGCGCGAGGCAGGTGACTCCACGTCCAGCCGCCCCATGACCGCGAAACGCGCCGGATGCTGGCGCGCCGCGTCCAGCACCAGATCATTGCGATCGCCCTCCATCGACGGCGGCACCAGGATGACCCGCGCCACGCCGGCCGCATCCATCTCCTTCAACAGGTCGTCCTTCGAAAACGGCGTCGGCCGGTGCGCCTCGTTGCGTGGCCCCTTGCGCCACGGCCGCTCCGGCGTGTCCGGCCCCCAGATATGAACCTGTGCATCGGTAATATTCATTTGGAAAATCTCCTTATTCATCAAACCTTATCTGCGCTTCCTGCACCACCTTGCGCCAGCGTTCAGTCTCGACCGCGACGTGTTTACGAAACTGCTCCGGCGTGCTGCCGATCAAGCGTGTTTCATCCCCCAGCCGCTGCGCCACCTCGGGGCTTTTCGTGATCTTGATCAACTCGGCGCTGAGCTTGTTAATGATCGCAACCGGCGTTTGCGCCGGCGCCAGCACACCCAGCCATGTTGAATACTCGAAATCCGGCACGCCCTGCTCCGCGAACGTCGGCAACTCCGGCAGCAGCAGACTGCGTTCAAGACTGGCGACGCCTAGCGCGCGCATCTTCCCCGACTTCACCAGCGGCAAACCGAGTGGAAACGACATCGGCGAGATATGCGAGCGCCCCGCCAGCAGATCGGGAATCATCGCGCCGCTGGCCTTGTAGTGGATGAACGTCGTTTTGGTCCTGGTGATGCTGTTCAGCCACGCGCCGGTCAGGTGCTGTATGCCGCCCGGCCCGCCGGTGGCGAAATTGATTTCACCAGGGCGTGCCTTGGCGAGCGCGATGTATTCCTTGACGTTCTTCACCGGCAACGACGGATGCACCACCATCAACGCGCTGCGCTTGCTCAGCAGCGACACCGGCGCGAACGCTTTCACCGGATCGTACGGCAAGTCTTTCGCCACCAATGGCACCAGCGGATAGTTGGCCGACACAAACAACAGCGTGTAGCCGTCTGGCGCGGCACGCGCCGCATGCGTCATCCCTATGGTCATGGCGGCGCCAGGCTTGAAATCCATGATGAACTGCCGGCCCAGATTCTCGCTGAGCTTGGCCACGAATGTGCGACCTTCAATCTCGGTGCCCCCGCCCGGCGCGAACGGCACCACCATGATCACCGGCTTGGCCGGGTAACTGACTGCCGCATCCTGAGCATGGGCCGTCGAAACGGCTGCCACTGCCAACACACATGATGCCACCAAGTATGAATTTCGCATTGTTTCCTCCGCAGGAGTATCGAACATCAAATGACAGCGCGAATGCCAGATTACGACCACCGCGTCATAGGCGCATAATACAATCAAGTATCTCATCTGCGGAATCCGAATATTCACGGCACTCAATACGAGATAATCTGGTGATGTTTGAATTCCCGCTGAAAGGACAAAAATGACCGTCAACATCGAACCGCTCGCCAAAGCCATCACCCGCCTGGAAGAAGGCCTTGCCCGTTACCAGCGCGATGTCAGCGACACCCAAATTCGCGACGGGCTGATACAGCGTTTTGAGTTTACGTATGAAGTGGCCCATAGAACGCTCAAACGCTTCCTTGAGAGCGTGTCGCCAACACCGCAAGAATACAACGCTGCGGATTTCAACTACATCATTCGTTCTGCAAATGAGCAGGGCTTATTGCTGAAGGACTGGCCCGCATGGAAAGGCTATCGTGACATGCGTGCCAAAACCAGCCATACATACGATGAAGAAACCGCGCTGGAAGTTGTCGCCGGCATCACACCATTCCTTGATGAAGCACGCTTCCTGCGGGATCAACTCCGATCCCGCCTCGCCTGATGGAAACGCCGCACATCGACATCCGCCCCGATCTGTGGGTGATCGTGCGCGATATTCTGGACAAGCACGTGCCGCAATGCGAGGTATGGGCATTCGGCTCGCGCGCCAAATGGAAAGCCAAGCAGTATTCCGATCTTGATCTGGCGGTGATCACCAAGGAGCCCATGAGCTTCAACCTCAGCGGCGCACTGACCGACGATTTCGCCGAATCCGATCTGCCGTTCAAGGTGGACATGGTGGATTGGGCATCGACCAGTGTATCGTTTCGCAAGATTATTGAGCAGGACAAAGTGGTGGTGCAGCAGGCAGGCAGGGAATAGCGTGTGTACGTAGCAATACGTACTGTGAGCTCGAATCCAACCACCTCCCCCACCGAAAATGGAACGTGTCTGTTACCCCATCAGTTGCCCTACTTTCTGCGGATTAGGTCGTGGGTAACACGAAGCTTCGCAAGCTTCTCATAGGTGGCCGCCCCAACACACAGGTAATGGTCTATTTTAAATTAGCGAGGACAGGACCAATAACGCGCAGATCGCTTATCGTCAAGGTGCGTTGAATATAGCTAAACATTGTATAGTTGTTGTCGCTGACTCTCTTGAACGTAAACTGAACGCCGCCGCCTTTATTTTGCGCGTCGGACAATCGCTTAAATAGTTTATCCAAGTCCTCTACTTTCTCGCCATCGATCGCTTCAAGCAAGTCGGATTTTAAAACCTCCTGCGATTCGCCGTGCGAGCCTGGCTCGACGTGGTGCACCATAAAACCGCGCATACGGATTTCATCGGCGTCACGGAAAGTGACTGGACCGAACAGCAAACCTGAAGCATAAACACCGCGTTGTGAAAGCACGCGAGGCATGAACGTTTTATTCCCGTTGATTACCAGCTCCAGGCTGTTTCGCAGCACTTTGATACTGCTTTCTTCAGGATGTCCGCGTAATGCGTGCAGCAGCTGGGTTTCATTCTCGATCGGGGCCGCATCACCGACGACTGCCTTTATCGAGGATAGGCATGTCAAAGCACCTTTCCCCCTATTGACTACCATATCGCCGGCTCTGGAAGTGGTCAATCGCGCGGTGTTTGGTGAAAATTCTCCTCTTGCGATGCCTATTTGAGCCCTACATCGTCCCAAATCGCCTCACTCCGACCGCCACACTTGAGCGCCGGCCGCGCGGGATCATCAGCGATGTTGCCAAACCGCTTTTGTCTTGCGAATCAGGCCGCTTGGAAGAGATCCAGCCGCCGCGCCGGCGAGCGCGGCGGCGCGCGTGCAGGCAAACCCAGATGCGTGAGTATCCTGACAATCACCGCCGGTTCTTCGATCGCGGCGATGATCTTCAAGTCGCCGCCACACTGCGGGCAGTGCTCGAGGTC
>CANJQI010000026.1 GCA_947476215.1 Betaproteobacteria bacterium | reverse complement strand
GGTGCTGGTCAACAACCTGGGCGTCGAATATCACTCCTACACCGCCGCCGACCTCAAGTCCGGGGAGGGTTTATCTTACGACGCTGAAAAACGCGTGGTGTGCGAGTTTTACTCGAAAAACTGGATGGCTTGATTGGTGACCGGCGTCAGGACGCGAGTTCCGAGACAAACTCTTCGAACTTGCCGCCTGTCCCACGTGGAATTTCGTTCGGGAAATATTTGAAGGTCAAACGAAATGCGTAACCAAGCGCATTCTGGATAGCACGCTTGAGTCCTTCTTCCTCTGCATCCGTGAGCGTGCGCTCGACCACGAAACGCGCTTCCATCTCCTCCAGCGATTTCTGAATCAGTTGATACTGGCGCACCGGCGCGATCTCACGATACTTATCAAAACCGACCAGAGGCCAGCGCTGCTCACCCGACGACAAAGTTAGCATGTTGCGGCTGCGCCCCAGTATGCGGGCCAGCGTCGGTAATCCGCGCCCGCAAGGGCAAGGTGAGCCTACTTCGGCGTAATCCCTCAGTTCGTAACGTATCAGCGGCGTTGCGAAATTGTGCAGGCTGGTGACGACCAGCCTGCCTGTCTCGCCCGGCTGACAGGCGCTTCCGTCCGGCCGAAGTATCTCGACCATCGCGCTCTCCGCCATGACGTGATACTGCCCGCTGACCGGACACTGCAATGCAACGTAACCGACCTCCTGTGAGCTGTAGACATCGGTGAGCGGCACACCCCACGCATCGCTACACGCCGCGCGCAGTGCCGGCGTTACCGTCTCTCCCACGGTCCTTACACCACGCAATCGCTTCAAACGCTCGCCGCGAGCGGACATATGCGCAATCAGCGCTGCAAGATTGGTGGGGTAGGTGAGGAAGTAGTCCGGATCCTGGTGCAACAGCCACCGCGCCTGGGCAGCCACGTCCGTGGCGAGACTTAGCAAGGCCATCGGCCCGGTGGAGCAAACATGACTGCACGGCACACCCCAATCGTTCAATAGCACGCCGTGAGGCGCTTCCGCGCCACCCTTCGGGAATATGCGTATCGAAGCCAGCTTGCCGGACAGATCGCGACGGTGCCATTCGTGCTCACGCAACGTTACCGCCTCCCATATCAACTGGTCGATTGCGGTCTTTCGGACTATGACGGGCTCACCGGTCGCACCCGAGGTCTGTGTCTGAAATACATCGCCGAATTCCGCGGGCACGACTCGACTGAAAAGCGCGTTACCTGCGTCTTGAATGTCGCGACGCGTGAGCAGCGGCAAGGCACGCCATTCGGTCAGCGTCAGGTCCTCGTCCGCACGGATGTGCGGCAAACGATCCTTGTAATAGGGCACTGTCTCGCGCGCGTGCCTGAGCAACATCCGAAGCTGCATCAACTGGTGATCGATCAGTTGTCGCGCAGTCCACCATTGCGTGCCCTCCAACTGGAACAGCATGGCCAGCAGGCGGGCACCGGCCTGCGATGGTATAGCCGGCCAGATGTTGCCCGCCACGCCGCTGCGGATCTCTGCCTCTTGATCGGTCATGTAATCACATCGCTATCGCGGTTTAGCCGCTGCTCGCTAACGCGGCTGAAAAACGATGGTCGGACAGCGATCGCCCATTTCGTAGTGGGGCACATGACAATCAATTTCCGAAAATGCGTTCAGCAGCGCCTCGCGCGCTTCCATCATGGTGGGAAATGTGTAACGCGTATCAACGCCACGGTAGGCCCGCACGGTATCCAGCACCGCAAGAGGCCAACCCAGTTTTGCCGCCAATTCTCCAGGTGCGGGAACCAGGGAATTCCAGGCGTCCCATATGTCGGCAAGTTTGACGCCGGCATCCAGACTGGCGTGCAATGCCATGGCAAGGCGCCATTTGAATATATGAAAGTTCCCAATGCGTTTTCGCATCAAGTCGTCGGCAACACGGGAAACTGACTCAGACTTGTCAGGACGTATGAAGAATCGCATGATGAAAATACCATGTGGACGAATAATACGTCTGACTTCCCGCGTCATGGCACGGTACTGCGTATTGCCCAACATGTTGTAACATCCATCGCCGACGACGATATCCTGCGAAGCATCCGGCACGGGTAGGGCCAGCCATTCCGCGCAGACCGCGCTGTGTCCGAGTCTCGCACCGGGCCACACCGACCGGATCATGGCTAGCGAATGTTCCATGCTCACGAGCCGGGTATGAGCGGGCCAGCGCATCGACGCTATCTCCGGTGTCACGCCCAGCAACATAGCTTGCGGCTTGGCGACCCTTTCCGACGCATGCCAGCGTTCGGCTTCCTTTTCGAGCGTGACTATATCGTCCCGGTCTGGACGCAAAGGACTGCCGATCAGATTCCATTGCAACGCGTGCGCGTTCCAATGACTGGCCTGCCTTTTCATTGCCGCCGTCAGTGGGCTTGGTCCCAGTTGGGTCCGGTTCCCATCTCAACAACCAGCGGTACGGAAAGTTGCGCGACGCCGCACATCAAGCCCGGCAGGTTCGCCTGTATGGTCGCCAGCTCCGCATCCGGCACTTCGAGGACCAGCTCGTCGTGCACCTGCATGATCAGCTTGGTTGCCAGACGTTCGGACTCCAGCCAGCGCTGCACCGCGATCATTGCCATCTTGATCAGGTCCGCGGCCGTGCCCTGCATGGGTGCGTTAATCGCCGCGCGCTCGGCTCCCTGGCGGCGGGCGCCGTTGCTGCTTCTGATCTCGGCCAGCCACAGGCGACGCCCGAATACGGTTTCGACATACCCTTGTTCGCGGGCTTTTTCACGAGTCACGCGCATGTATTCGGCCACACCCGGGTAACGGGCGAAATACCGTTCCATGTATTGCTGCGCGGCGGAACGCTCTATGCCGAGCTGGCCGGCAAGTCCAAATGCCGACATGCCGTAGATGAGTCCGAAGTTGATCACTTTCGCGTAGCGCCGCTGCTCCGCGTCCACTTTGTCCGGCTCCACGCTAAAGATTTCTCCGGCGGTCGCGCGATGAATATCCTCGCCGGCTTCGAACGCCATCAACAGGCTGGCGTCCTGCGAGATATGCGCCATGATGCGCAGTTCAATCTGCGAATAGTCGGCCGACACAATACAACTGCCGGCGGACGCGACGAACGCTTCGCGTATGCGCCTGCCCTCCGCGTTACGCACCGGAATGTTTTGCAGATTAGGCTCGGTGCTGGAGAGCCGTCCCGTGATCGCCACCGCCTGCGCATAATTGGTGTGCACACGCCCGGTGACGGGATTCATCATGCGCGGCAGTTTGTCGGTGTAGGTCGACTTGAGCTTGGCAATGCCGCGGTATTCGAGCAACAGCTTGGGCAGCGGATAGTCGAGTGCCAGTTGCGCCAGCACGTCCTCATCCGTCGAAGGCGTCCCGCCCGGGGTCTTATTTATGACTGGAAGTCCTTGTTTTGTAAAAAGAATTTCCTGTATCTGCTTGGGCGAATTGAGGTTGAACGGCTGCTCCGCCTGCCGATGCGCGGCAGCTTCGATGTCCATCATTTTGAGTCCCAGCTCACGACTCTGAACATCGAGCAGCCGCGTGTCTATGAGCACACCATGACGTTCCATCGTATGCAGCACTTTCATGACCGGCATTTCGATGTCGCGGTAAATCTTCATCAACTTGGCGTCGTTCTCGACCTGCGGATAAAGCGTGCGATGCAGCTGCAGCGTGATGTCGGCATCTTCCGCGGCGTATTCAGACGCGCGCTCAACCGATACCTGATCGAAACCGATCTGGCCCGCACCCTTGCCTGCCACTTCCTCGAAGGTTATGGTCTTTACGCCCAGGTGTCGTGCCGCCATGCTGTCCATATCGTGCGGCTTGTGGCTTTCCAGCACATACGATTGCAGCAAGGTATCGTGCGCAACGCCGTCCAGGCGGATGCCGTGATTCGCCAAAACGTGCGCGTCGTACTTGAGATTTTGCCCGACCTTGGATGCGCGCGCATCCTCCAGCCATGGCCGCAGTTTCGCCAATACTGCGTCCAGCCCCAGTTGCTGCGGCGCGCCCGCGTAGTTATGCGCGAGCGGCAGATAGGCGGCGCAGCCGGGCTCGATGGCAAATGACATCCCCACCAAGCGTGCCTGCATGGGATCCAGGCTGGTGGTTTCCGTGTCGAATGACACCAGCGGAGCTGCCTGTATGCGCGTCAGCCAGTCGGCTAATTGTTGATCGGTCAGTATCGTTTCATAGTTGCGCGCGACGGCCGGCGGAGCGTCGGTCGCCACGCGCACAACCGCCGTAGTCTCGGTCATCGTTGCGCCAGCCTCAGTCCCGGAACCTCCCTCCAGTTCGCCGCGCCACGTCTTGAACTCGAAACGCTCATACAGCTCAACGAGCTTGGCCTTGTCGGGTTGCACATGCCCGAGAGCTTCGAGCTTGACCGGCAACTCGACGTCGCACTTGATCGTCAGCAGCTGTCGCGCCTGCGGCAGCCAATCCAGGCTCTTGCGCAGATTGCCGCCGACCACACCGCCGAACTCCGCGGCATGCGCTATCACCGAGTCCAGCGTGCCGTACTGAGTCAGCCATTTGACCGCGGTCTTGGGGCCTACTTTCTCCACGCCGGGCACGTTATCGACGGCATCGCCGACCAAAGTCAGGTAGTCGACAATGCGTTCCGGTTTCACGCCGAACTTTTTCTCGACACCGGCTTCGTCCAGGATTTCGTTCGACATCGTATTGACGAGCGTCACGTGTGGATTGACGAGCTGGGTGATGTCCTTGTCGCCGGTCGAGATTACGGTCCGCATGCCGAGTTTCTGCGCCTCGACCGCCAGCGTACCGATGACGTCGTCGGCCTCTACGCCTTCGACAACGAGTATGGGCCAGCCCATGGCGCGTATCGCATGATGCAGCGGCTCTATTTGGCTGACCAGATCATCCGGCATCGATGGTCGGTTTGCCTTGTACTGGGGATAGGCGACGTCGCGAAAGGTTTTTCCCTTGGCATCGAATACGCAGGCGCTGTAGTCGGCTGCATAATCCTTGTGCAGCCGCCGCAGCATATTGAGGACCCCATAAACCGCACCGGTGGGTTCTCCTTTGCGATTGCGCAGATCGGGCATCGCGTGGAAAGCCCGGTACAGATAAGATGAACCGTCAACCAGCAGCAGCGTTTTCATGGGCACGCTGTCCAGCCCGACGTTTTGTCATGTGATCGCATGGGGGCATTATGTCAGAAATCGACTTTCGGCCGTCCGCAACCTGCGGTGGAGACCACGCTAGCCGTACGTCATAGTGCGCATTGCGAATACATGCTGTAATAAAAAGGCATGCTTGCTGTTAAAATCGCACCAGCAAGCACATAATAGGAATTCGACGTAGGAGTATTGACCATGCGCAATCTGCTCTCTGCCATGCTGTTCAGCATCGCGGTCACCGCCATTGCCGCGGAACGCCCAGCCAATCTGCAGCCGGCTCCGGACCCCGGACCTCCGCCGCCGGGTCCTACGCTGGATCCCGCGCTCGAAGCCCAGGTTACGATCTTGAAGCGCGGCAGCGATACCGTCGAGGAGTACCGGGTCGCCGGCAAACTCTACATGATCAAGGTCACGCCGGCTCACGGCATCTCCTACTACATGATCGACGAAAAAGGCGATGGCCGCATGACGCGCCAGGACAGCTTTGACAGCGGCCTGCGCCCACCGATGTGGGTCATACATTCTTGGTAGACCGTTAACGGTAAGCCGTTAGCGGTGAGCGGTAGCCGGTGGCGAAGTCTTGCGATCTACCGCTTACGGTTAACCGTTTACCGCTCACGGCCTTCAACACCGCATGTCTGTTTTTACCCCGGTTACGCCTGAGCAATTATCGGCGTGGCTCGTTCACTATTCCCTGGGCGCACTGACCAGCCTCAAAGGTATCCTGGTTGGCGTCGAGAACACAAACTACATTGTCAGCACGACGCGCGGTCGCTACGTCCTGACGCTGTTCGAAAAACTCAGTGCAGGCGAATTGCCGTTCTTTCTGGACCTGATGGCGCACCTAGCCCGTCATGGCATACCGTGTCCGGCGCCGCTCGCCGACAACCACGGGCGTTTTCTGGGCGAACTGAACGGCAAACCGGCGAGCATCGTCAGTTTCCTGCCCGGCGCTCACATAACGCAAGTCCATGCCGGGCACTGTGCGACACTGGGCAAACTGCTTGCCAACCTGCATATGGCCGCGGCCAGCTATGGCGCCAAAATGCCGAATCCGCGCGGGCGCGGCTGGTGGAATGCGGTGTTGCCGGAAATATTGCCCTACCTGAACGCCGATACGTCTGCGTTGCTGTGCGAGGAAGTGAGCTTCCAGTCAGCCCAGGAATGCGAGCATCTGCCTTGCGGCGTCATACATGCCGACGTTTTCCGCGACAACGTGTTGTGGGACGATGACCGCTTGGGTGGCATCGTCGACTTCTACTTTGCGTGCAACGATGTCCTGCTGTACGACGTTGCCATTGCGGTCAACGACTGGTGTGTCGATGCGGACGGTACCCTGGACGACGACCGGACGAAGGCATTGTTGGGGGAATACCAAAAGATTCGACCATTTACCGGTACGGAGTACAATACATGGCCCGCGATGCTGCGTGCCGGCGCGCTGCGCTTCTGGCTGTCGCGCCTGCAGGATCTGCATATGCCACGCGCCGGAGCGCTGATTTATGCCAAGGATCCGCGCCATTTCCAGCGCATACTTGAACTACGCATTGCCAACCAGGAAGCATTGAAGCTCGAACGGTTTTTGATACCATGACTCTGAATCCAGGGCACACGCGGTGCATTTCCCCATGTTAGGCACTCCCGACATCACTGTCCGCAAGGTGGAAGCCTCGCGCGGCTGGCGCTGGATCTCCGACGGCATCACGCTCTTTCGCAAGAGTCCCGCGCAATGGGTTTTTCTGTGCGCGATATTGTTTGTCGGCAGCCGCATACTTTATGCGATTCCCGTTCTGGGCATCATCGCCCTGCTTGTGGTGCCCAATATACTGGCGGGCCTCAGTCACGGCGCCCAGGCGCTTGAGCAGGGCAAGCCATTGCGCGTGAGTTACCTGGCAAGCGGATTTCTCAAGAATGCGGCACATCTGATCACGATCGGCGGCGTGTCGCTGGTCGGTAAATTCGTCGGCATGATAGTGGTCACAGTGATGGGTGGTGAAGCCATCACCGAGATTGCCAAGACCATGGCAGCCGGCGCCGTCACCCAGGAAACCATGGACGCTGTTCGTATCGCCAGACCGGCGTTGATGAACGCGTTCGTTGCTGGATTGGCCGTATCGCTGCCGTTTCTGATGGCCGCCTGGTTTTCGCCGCTGCTGGTTTTTTTTGATGATGTGCCGCCACGGCGCGCGCTCGCGCTGAGTTTGGTGGCTTGCGTGCGCAACCTGTGGCCATTGTTGCTGTACGGCGTGATGCTGCTCGCGCCGATGATGATGTTGATGCCTCTCGGTATCGCGACGCACCAGGCCGACCTTGCGATATGGCTGCTGGCCCCTGTCGTTGTGCCGTCCATATACCTGAGCTACAAGGATGTGTTTGCGCACGCCCCAGCGGCCGGTACTGCGCCGTAACGGCGGATCAGGCCGGCGTCAGCTTGGCATACTCCAGCGCCAGCCATTTTGTACCGGCCCGGCCAAAGTTAATCTGCACACGCGCGTCACCGCCCCGCCCTTCGGCATTGACGATAATGCCGGCGCCGAACTTCGGATGCACCACGTTTTGGCCCACGCTCCACGGCGATGACGCATCAGGGATGCCGCGCTCCGAATAGACTTCCACTTTGCCCCTGCCATAGCGCTGGCGCGAGCCGGATTGCTGCGATGGCGGAGCATGCAAAGCGTATGCTCCACCGCGATTGATGCGCTTGAGCAAGGGCTCCGGAATTTCGTGAAAAAAACTGGACGCGACGTTGTAGCGGGTCTGCCCGTGCAGCATGCGGCTTTGGGCGAACGACAGATACAGCCGCCGCCGTGCACGCGTCAGCGCCACATACATGAGTCGTCTTTCCTCTTCCTTGCCGTCGGCTTCGGTCAAGCTGTTTTCGTGCGGGAACAGCCCTTCCTCTAGGCCGCTGATAAAAACGCTGTGAAATTCCAACCCCTTGGCCGAGTGCACGGTCATCAACTGCAGTGCATCCATACCAGCCTGCGCCTGGTTATCCCCCGCTTCGAGCGCCGCGTGCGCAAGAAACGCCGCCAGGCTGGTATCGTCCTGCTGGTCGTTGGACGCAAAGCCCGCGGCGGCGTTGACCAGTTCGCCCAGGTTTTCCAGCCGATCGGCGCCCTCACGCTCGCCCTGATAATGCTGCTTGAGGCCGCTGTGCTCGATGACGTGGTCTATGATTTCGGGCAGCGGCAGGCTCGCAGTCGCGGCGCGCATGGATTCGATCAAGACTACGAAGGCGGGGAGGCCTTTGCCCAGCGATGAGTGATGAGTGATGAGTGATGAGTTACCGGCGGCGCTCCCTTTCTCACTTGCACTTGCACTTGCACTTCCACTTTGCACTTTGCACTCCGCACTTCGCGCTGTCTTTTCCTTCGCTGCTCTCCACAGACTGGTCTCTTGCGCTTTGGCAAGGCCCTGCAGTTGTTCGAGGCTGCGGTTTCCGATGCCGCGCGTTGGAAAATTGATCACGCGCAATAACGCACCGTCGTCTTCATCGCTCGCCAGCAGTCGCAGATAAGCGAGCGCATGCTTGATTTCCTGGCGCTCGAAAAAGCGCAGTCCGCCATAAACACGGTATGACATGCCGGCATTGAACAACGCATGTTCGATTACGCGCGATTGCGCATTGGAGCGGTAGAGCAGCGCAATTTCATTCAGGCGCACGCCTTCGTTGTGCAGCGACTTGACTTCGTCGACGATAAATCCAGCTTCGTCGAGATCGGTGCCGGCTTCGTAAACCCGCAACGGCTCGCCTTTGCCTTCCGAGGTCCACAAATTCTTGCCCAGCCGCCTTTCGTTGTGTTCGATCAGCGCATTGGCGGCATCGAGTATGTGACCATGCGAGCGGTAGTTCTGTTCGAGCTTGATAACTTTTTCGACCGCGAAGTCCTTCTGCAGGTCCTGCATGTTGGCAGCCGACGCACCGCGAAAAGCGTAGATGGACTGATCGTCGTCTCCGACCGCGAAAACCGCGTTTTCTCCTCCCGCCAGCAGGCGCAGCCACAGGTACTGCAGGCGATTGGTGTCCTGAAACTCGTCGACGAGAATATGACGGAACCGGCCGCGATAGTGATCGCGCAGCAATTCATTGCGCGACAGCAACTCATGGCAACGCAGCAGCAGTTCCGCGAAGTCCACCACGCCTTCGCGCTGGCATTGCGCCTCGTACATGGCATAAACTTCCCTCATGCGCCGCGAGTGTCCGTCGTATTCCTCGGCGTCCTTCGCGCGTTTGCCGGCGTCTTTGTGGCTGTTGATGAACCACGCAACCTGGCGCGGTGGAAACTGTTCGTCGTCGACGTTGGCCGCTTTCATCACACGCTTGATCAGCGCGAGCTGATCCTGGCTGTCGAGGATCTGGAACAGTTGCGGCAGTCCCGCGTCGCGAAAGTGGGCGCGCAGCATGCGATTGCACAGGCCGTGAAATGTTCCCACCCACATGCCGCGCGTATTGATCGGCAACATGGCACTGATGCGTGCCAGCATCTCCTTCGCCGCCTTGTTGGTGAACGTCACCGCCAGCAATCCGGACGGCCCGATCTGGCCGGCCTGGATCAGCCACGCAATGCGCGTGGTCAGCACTCGTGTTTTGCCGCTGCCGGCGCCGGCGAGTATCAGCGCGGATTGATGCGGGAGAGTGACAGCCTCGAGTTGCGGCTCATTGAGACCTGCGAGAAACGAAGAATTCATTACATGGATATTGTCGGCTCGCTCACACCCAGCGTGCCTTTGAGCATATTGGCGAGCGCCTGTGCATCCGCCCTGCTGGGCAAATTCGAGAGCCGGACACGGTACAACATCGCGTTCTCGCTTTTCACCGGACGGATTTCCGCGGCATAACCTGCGCCGCGCAGACGGTCGTACAGCGCGAGTGCGTCCGCCTGACTATTCGCCTCCAACAACTGCACGCGCCAGCGTCCGGCGCGGCGGGCTGCGCCTGCTCATTGCGCGGAGCAATATAAAAAGACATCGGCTGGTCCATGGTAAACGCATCCTTGTCACGGGTCACCGTGATCTTGCCTTCGATCAGGCAAACGATATCGCGCGCACTCTCCGCCTTGCCCCATAAATCGGCGCCACGTATACCGGCGGTAATGGTGACTATCCTCACTTTGACATCGCGTTAGCCGCGAAATCGGTTGAGCGCCAGCGTCGTGAAGCGAAATGCGCCGCTCACCACGTCAAGCGTCGCCGTTACCACGTCTTTCATCTGCATCTTCTTCTGCCCGACATCGTCAAGCCCGAGCACGCCGTTTTCGCCAAGCTTGATCGCACTGCCGTCGGCGAGCCGCAAAAGCGCGCGCGCGCCAGGGCCGGTGATTGTCCGGTCTTTGTCCGAGAGCGCCGTTCCCACTGCCAGCGGATTGCGGGCGCCACTGGCGTGCTCGACCCATGCCGGCATCTGTACGCCCTCGACCAGCACGCCGGGACGCAGCGCGGCATTGGCGGGCGCAATCGCCAGCATCATCAGCGTCGTCATGATTACGGCGATTATTCTCATTGCAGTCTCCTTGTATGCATAACCGCCACAAGCGCAGCGCAGCGGGATCCGAAGTTTGATGCAGGTATAATTCCGCGTCCAATCACATTGCACAGCGCCGAATATTTGCACGTATGCAGAACAAGTATAACGCCCGCGTCATTGAACGCGAGGCCCAGCAATACTGGGAGGACCACCGATCATTCCAGGCGCGCGAACCAGCGGCCGGCACCACATCTTCGACCGCCAAACCCAAATACTACTGCCTGTCGATGTTTCCCTATCCGTCGGGCAAGTTGCACATGGGGCACGTTCGAAACTATACCATAGGCGACGCGCTGACCCGCTATCACCGCATGCGTGGCTACAACGTGATGCAGCCCATGGGCTGGGACGCATTCGGGTTGCCCGCCGAGAACGCCGCGATGGCCAACCAGGTTCCGCCCGCGCAATGGACGTACGACAACATCGCGTACATGAAGAAGCAACTGGTGTCGCTCGGATTTGCGATCGACTGGGAGCGCGAATTTGCCACGTGCAAGCCCGAGTACTACCGCTGGAACCAGTGGTTGTTCCTGCGCATGCTGGAAAAGGGCATCGCCTACAAGAAGACCCAGATCGTTAATTGGGATCCAGTCGACCAGACGGTGCTCGCGAATGAACAGGTGATAGACGGCCGCGGCTGGCGCACGGGCGCCGTGGTGGAGAAGCGCGAGATTCCCGGCTACTACCTCGGCATCACACGATACGCCGAGGAATTGCTTGCGGATCTGGACAAGCTTCCCGATTGGCCCGAGCGCGTGAAGACCATGCAGGCCAACTGGATAGGCAAGAGCACCGGCATACGGTTTGCCTTTCCTTATGACTTGACCGATCCGGTCAACCGTTCTCACCTGCCCTCTTCGATGGGGACACCCGGACGGGTGCAGGGGGAAGGTCCCGCCGACACGGCATCCGCAGAGCGGCCCGGGGCGGGAGGCGAGACCGAGGCGCGCTCCCCGCAAACGGCCGACTTCGTCGGTAACGAGTCCGCGCGCCGGGATGGGGGTGGGTTAGCTGCAATGGGGAACTTGTGGGTATTCACCACCCGCGCCGACACCATCATGGGCGTCACGTTCTGCGCGGTTGCAGCCGAACATCCGCTCGCGGTACTGGCCGCAAGGAACAATCCCGCGTTGGCAAGCTTTATCGACGAATGTAAGCACGGCTCGATCATGGAAGCCGATATGGCGACCATGGAAAAGAAGGGTATGCCGACCGGCATTTTCGTGACTCACCCGTTGAACGGCGAAAAGATCGAGGTCTGGGTCGGCAACTACGTCCTGATGAGTTATGGCGAAGGCGCGGTGATGGCGGTGCCGGCCCACGACGAGCGGGATTTCACCTTTGCCCGGCAATACGGGCTGCCGATCAAACCGGTCGTCGCGGTGGATGGACAAAACTTCAGCACCGATGCGTGGCAGGAGTGGTACGGCGACAAGCAAAACGGCCGATGCGTGAATTCCGGCAAGTATGACGGTTTGAACCATGCCGACGCTGTGGATGCCATTGCCGCGGACCTGGAGTCCCTAGGGCTGGGCAAGAAGCAGGTGTTGTGGCGATTGCGCGACTGGGGTGTTTCCCGTCAGCGTTACTGGGGAACCCCGATACCGTTGATACACTGCGACAAGTGCGGCGACGTACCTGTGCCGGATGATCAATTGCCGGTGGTGCTGCCCGATGACTGCGTTCCGGACGGATCCGGCAATCCGCTCAACAAACGTGCCGACTTCGTTAATTGCCGGTGCCCCACGTGCAGCGGCCCGGCCAAGCGCGAAACCGATACCATGGACACGTTCGTCGATTCATCATGGTATTACACGCGTTTCGCGTGCGCCGACCAGAAAAATGCCATGGTCGATGAGCGCACCAAATACTGGCTGCCAGTGGACCAGTATATCGGCGGCATAGAACACGCAATACTGCACCTGCTCTATTCGCGCTTCTGGACCAAGGTCATGCGCGACCTGGGCCTCGTCACTCTCGACGAACCGTTTGCCAACCTGCTCACGCAAGGCATGGTACTGAACGAAATATTCTTTCGCAAACCCGCCAGCGGCCGCATCCTATATTACAACCCGGCCGACATCGACATCGAGACCGACGAAAACGGCAAACGCACCGGCGCCACACTCAGGGCTGACGGACTGCCGGTTGAATCCGGCGGCATAGGCACCATGTCCAAGTCCAAGAACAACGGTGTCGACCCGCAATCGCTGATCGAGGAATACGGCGCGGACACGGCGCGGTTTTTCATGATGTTTGCGGCCCCGCCCGAACAAACGCTCGAGTGGTCGGACAGCGGCGTCGAGGGCGCCTCGCGTTTCCTGCGGCGGTTATGGGACTACGCGGCGAAATTCAGCGCCGGCGATGCCACCGCGGTTCCCGACGACCTGCAAAAGAAAACGCGCTTTGAAATCCATGGCGTACTCAAGCAGGCCAACCATGACATGGCCAAACGCCAGTTCAACACCGTCGCTTCGGCTGCCATGAAGATGCTGAACGCGCTCGACCGTATGCACGGAACCGATAACGATGTCGCAAAAGAGGGACTGTCGATATTGCTGCGCCTGCTGTCGCCGATCACGCCACACATTACGCATCAGCTATGGCGCGACCTCGGTTACGGACAAGATATCCTGGCGGCGCCATGGCCGGAAGCCGACCCCGCCGCGCTCGATGCCGATGAAATAGAGTTGATGCTGCAAGTCAACGGCAAGCTGCGCGGCAACATGCGGGTCGCGAAAAACGCGGACCGTGCTGAAATCGAGCGACTGGCGATGCAAAATCCCAAGGTGCAGAAACACATTGCCGGGCAGTCGGTGAAGAAAGTCGTGGTCGTGCCCGGCCGTCTGGTGAATGTGGTAGTGTGAAGTTTCGAGGGATGAAGGCGGAGGGATGAGGGATGAGTAAATTTGAGTCGCAGCCAAGCAGAGGAGTGGATTCCGCTTTCATCCCTCATCCCTCCGCCTTCATCCCTCAAACAGCCTCCCTCATCCTTCTTGCAGCAGCATTGCTGCTGTCGTCCTGCGGCTTCCAGCTGCGCGGACAGGCTTCTTTGCCGTTCGATACGCTGTACATCTCGGGTTCGCCGCAATTCGCCGGTCAGCTCACGCGCACGGTGCGCGCCGGAAGCCAAACCCGCGTCACGAACAATCCTCAGGAAGCACGCGTGACGCTGGAAATCCTCGGCGAACAGCGCGAACGCGCGATACTGTCGTTGTCGAGCAGCGGGCGCGTGCGCGAAATCACGCTGAACTATCGCGTGTCGTACCGGATCTACGATCAAATAAAGAAAGAGTACGTGCAAAATTCCGAGATCGCGCTGCGCCGCGACCTGTCCTATACCGATACCGACGTCGTGGGCAAGGAACACGAAGAAGCGCTGCTGTACCGCGACATGCAAAGCGATGCCGTGCAACAAATGGTGCGCCGGTTGCAAGCAACGCGTCTCGATTCATAGATTAATGCGTATCACTACCGAGCAACTGCCGCAGCAACTAAAACGCACCCTTGCGCCGCTCTACACGATATACGGCGATGAACCGTTGCTTGCGATCGAGGCGGCGGACCGTGTCCGCACGAACGCGCGGGAACGCGGCCATAGCGAGCGTGAGGTGCTGACCGCGGATCAGCATTTTGACTGGTCTCAACTCAGAATAAGCGGCGCGTCGCAGTCACTGTTCGCCACGCAGCGCATACTCGAAGTGCGGATACCCAGCGGCAAGCCCGGCAACGAGGGCGGCCAAGCACTGCAAAGCCTGTGTAACGCATTGCCGGCCGAGACCATAGTCCTGATACAACTGCCGGAAATAGACTGGCGTGCTCAAAAAGGCGCGTGGTTCGGCGCCCTGGATGCGGCCGGTGTCATGGTCGAGGCCAAGCAAGTCGGGCGCGCCGAGCTGCCGGCATGGCTCGGTGGCCGGCTCAAAACACAGGACCAGCAGGCCGACGACGAGACGCTGGCGTTTATTGCCGACAAAGTCGAAGGAAATCTGCTCGCCGCTTTTCAGGAAACGCAAAAACTCGCGTTGCTGTTTCCGCCGGGAAAGCTTGCCTTTGAACGAGTCAAGGAAGCCGTGCTCGATGTCGCGCGCTTCGACGTCTTCGATCTGGGCGAGATCGTGATTTCTGGCGACGCGAAACATCTTGCGCGCATGCTAGCCGGACTGGAAGGCGAAGGCATCGCGCCGCCGCTCATCCTGTGGACGATGACCGAGGAAATACGCGCCGCGGGCCGATTAGTGGCCATGCTCAACATGGGCCGCCCCATGCAGCAGGCGATGCGCGACGCGCGCATCTGGGGCCAGGGACGCCAGGCGATGTTACAGCGCCATGTCAAACGCCACTCGACCGCGCAGATCGAAGCCGCGCTCAGGCACGCCGCGCGCATAGATCGCATGATCAAGGGTCTCGCCAAAGGCGACGTGTGGGACGAATTGCTGCAGCTCGGATTGCGCTTCGCCGCGCCACGGCGCATGGACGCAGCCATTACAAGGTAAAATCGTTCGCCATTAGGGGTGGACACGGTTATACGGCGGAGTTCCGCTTACCGCCGCCCCCTCACGCCTTACGCGGATATGGACATACACGAATACATGTTGGCGGTTGGCAGGCAGGCGCGCGCTGCCTCGTTACTGGTCGCCAAATCAGACACGTCCACCAAGAACAACGCCCTCGTCTTTACCGCCGAGGCTATCACGCGAAATAGCACGCGCCTGCTGGAGGAGAACGCACGGGATGTGGCCGCGGCCAGGGCCAAAGGCCTGGATCCGGCGTCCATCGACCGACTCACGCTTACCGAGAAAACCATAGCCGCGATGGCCGACGGTTTGCGTCAAATCGCAGAACTTCCCGACCCTATCGGCGAGATCAGCGATCTCAAACAACGGCCAACCGGCATCAAGGTCGGCCGCATGCGCGTACCACTCGGCGTCATCGCCATCATTTACGAATCGCGCCCCAACGTCACGGCCGACGCGGCAGGGCTGTGCCTCAAATCCGGCAACGCCACGATACTGCGCGGCGGTTCGGAATCCTTCCATTCCAATCAGGCGATCGCGCGCTGTGTGCACGAGGGCCTGAAAGCGGCAGGCCTGCCGGAAACCGCAGTGCAAGTCGTGGAAACCACGGATCGTGCCGCCGTTGGAGAACTGCTGCGCATGAACGAGTATGTCGACATCGTCGTGCCGCGCGGCGGCAAAAGCCTGATCGAGCGCGTGATGCAGGAATCACGCATCCCCATGATCAAGCATCTTGACGGCATATGTCATGTCTATATCGACGACGCGGCCGATCTCGACAAGGCGGTCCGCATCGCCGACAACGCCAAGACGCAGCGCCTGGGCGTGTGCAATGCGATGGAAACCCTGCTCGTTGCGCGTGCCGTCGCGGATCGCGTGCTGCCGCGGCTGGCCAGAATCTATCAGGACAAAGGTATAGAACTGCGCGGCGACGAAGCCGCGCGCAATATAGTTCCAGGCATGAATGCCGCGACTGAAGAGGACTGGCATACCGAGTATCTGGCCGCCATACTTTCGATCCGCGTCGTCAGCGGACTCGACGAAGCGATAGAACACATATCCAAATACGGCTCCCAGCATACCGACACCATCGTCACGGAAGATCAGGCGCATGCGCAGCGCTTCCTGCGCGAAGTCGACTCCAGTTCCGTGATGGTGAATGCGTCCACGCGTTTCGCCGATGGTTACGAATACGGCCTGGGCGCGGAAATCGGCATTTCCACCGACAAACTGCACGCGCGCGGTCCGGTGGGACTCGAAGGACTGACTTCGCTGAAGTGGGTGGTCTTCGGCGACGGACAGATCAGGATATGACGCGAGGACGTTACTCCTTACTCTTAACAAGTCACTGACCACTCATGAGCAACACGATTGAAGTCAAGGTTCCCGATATCGGGGATTTCAAGAATATCCCGATAGTGGATATCCTGGTCAAACCCGGCGATAGCGTCCATCCAGAGGATCCGCTGATTTCGCTCGAGTCCGACAAAGCGACGCTGGAAGTGCCCGCGCCGCTGGCCGGCACGGTCAGGGACATCATTGTCAAAATTGGAGACAAGGTATCCAAAGGCAGCTTGATACTCACGCTGGAGGCCGTGGATGCGAGCGCCATCGCGACCGCAGACCCAGCACCGCAAGCCGATGCCGAGCCTATAAGCGTCGTCGAGAAAGTGCCGGCCGCCACGGCCGCGATAGCCGCCCCCTACGCAGGACCTCGCGGCGATCTTCATGCCGAAGTGGTGGTGCTGGGTGCCGGGCCCGGCGGCTATACCGCGGCGTTTCGCGCAGCGGATCTGGGCAAGAAAACGCTGTTGATAGAACGCTATCCGACGCTGGGCGGTGTATGTCTGAATGTCGGCTGCATACCCTCGAAAGCGCTGCTGCACGTTGCGAAGGTGATTGCGGAAGCGGACGCGCTGGCACGCCACGGCGTCACTTTCGGAAAACCAAAAATCGAGATCGACAAAGTACGAGCGTGGAAGGATAGTGTAATCGGCAAGCTCACCAAGGGCCTGACGGCGCTCGCCCGGCAGCGCAAAGTGGATGTCGTGCAGGGCAAGGCTCAATTCGCATCATCCCATTCCATTCGTGTTGAAACCGCGAACGGTGTCAAAACCGTTACTTTCGACCACTGCATTATTGCCGCCGGTTCGAGCGTAACGCGCATCCCGGGGTTTCCTTATGACAACCCGCGACTCATCGATTCGACAGGTGCGCTCGCGCTTCCGGAAATACCGAAGCGCCTGCTGATCATCGGCGGCGGCATCATCGGTCTTGAGATGGCCACGGTATTCGACGCGCTGGGCAGCCGGGTCAGTGTGGTTGAACTGATGGACGGCCTCATGCCGGGCGCCGACCGTGACCTCGTGAAACCACTCGAACGACGTATTACCCGGCGCTACGAAAAGATACTGCTCAAAACCAAAGTATCGAAAATAGTACCGGTGAAGGACGGCCTCGCGGTGACCTTCGAAAGCGCGGGCGCCACCACGAGCGACACCTACGACTACGTACTGGTGGCCGCGGGACGACGTCCCAACGGCCGCGATATCGGAGCCGACGCAGCAGGCGTCACGGTGAATGAACGCGGCTATATTCCTGTCGACCGGCAAATGCGCACCAACGTTGCGCATATCTTGGGCATAGGCGACATCGTGGGCGAGCCCATGCTCGCGCACAAGGCCACCCACGAGGCGAAAATTGCCGCCGAAGTGATCGCCGGCCACAAGGCCGCGTTTGATGCACGCACGATTCCTTCCGTGGCATACACCGACCCCGAAGTGGCATGGATGGGACTCACCGAAACGCAGGCACAGGCGCAAGGTGTCGAATACGAGAAAGCGGTATTTCCATGGGCGGCGAGCGGACGCGCGATTGCGAGTGGTCGAGACGAAGGCGTGACCAAGCTGTTGTTCGACAAGAGCAGCAAACGCATCATAGGCGCGGGTATCACAGGCGTGAATGCCGGAGAACTGATTGCGGAAACGGTGCTTGCGCTGGAAATGGGCGCCGATGCGACTGACCTCGGTCTTACCATACATCCGCACCCGACATTATCCGAAACCGTGTTCTTTACCGCGGAGATCGCAGAGGGATCGATTACCGATCTTTACATGCCGAAGAAATAGTGTGACCGGCACTGCAACGCTGGCACCTGTTATGAACTTTTTCCTGCCTTCCTTCCACCTCTCCCGGTGGGCGAGGAGTGTGGAACCATGCTCCCTCCGGACTATGAATTACGCACTGGCCTGAATGGCGATTTACCTCAACTATGCGCTGATGCTGTTTTGTTTTAGCAGCATAAATTCGGCACGACTGCTGCTGTCGCTGTACGCGTTGCACCTGGGCGCGCAACCCGCCGCTGTCGGGTTGCTTTATGCAACTTTTTTCGTATTCCCGCTGCTGCTCTCGTGGCCCATAGGCGCGCTTTCCGACCGCTTTGGACCGCGTTGGCTGCTCTTTATCGGCACCCTATGCGGCGCATGCGGCATGCTGATACCCTATTTTATAAGCAGCATGACTGTCATCTTTATCGCCGGAACCATGATCGGGCTTGCGTTTTCGTTTTACAAAGTATTGCTCGAAAATCTCGTCGGCATACTGAGCAAACCGCACGAGCGCGCGAGAAACTTCAGCAATGCCAGCATGATAGGCTCGGTGACCCATTTTGTCGGGCCGCCGATCGCCGGAATCTCCATCGACGTTTTTGGTCACGGTGCAGCCTGCCTCTACATGGTGGGGCTGTCACTGGTCGGGACCTTCCTCCTGCTTGCGTGGGGCGCGCTGCTGCCGGGCGGCAGCGCACAGCCGGCAACAGGAAACAGCATACGCGATGCGCTGGCAGACCCGGCCATCGTGCGTATACTGCTGGTCAGCGGATTCGTGCAGGTCGGGCAGGACTTCTTTCAATACTACACACCGATATATGGCCACGGCATCGGCCTTTCGGCGTCCGCCATAGGCGGGGCGTTGGCAACCTTTGCGGTAGCATGCTTCGTCGTCAGGTTCGTCGTACCGCAATTGATTAACCGCTTGGGCGAGCAAAAGGTGCTTGCCTATGCATTGTCGGTGGCGGCAGCCGGGTTCTTCCTGATTCCATTTACCGGCAGTGCAATGGCGCTAAGCGCCATGTGTTTCCTGTTCGGGCTCGGCATGGGCTGTGGTCAGCCCATACTTTCCATGCTTTTGTTCAGCCAGTCCGCGGAAGGACGCTCCGGCGCGACCTTCGGCCTTCGGCAAACCACCAACAATGTGCTACGTGTGGTTACTCCGACTTTGTTTGGGTTTCTGGGCGCGGCATTCGGTGCGATGGCCGTGTTTGGAATTAACGGCTTGATGCTGCTGGCTGGGGGCGCGCTTAGCCGCCGCAGCCACAAGCAAGACAGCGTTGCCGATCGGCGATGAGCGCTTTCGTATTGAGACCACGCAATCGTATTCGTGGAAATTGATACAAATCGGCGAGCATAGTAGGCATAATAGGCGAACAATGACTGAAAGGACGGGATGACCATTGGCAAAGCCTAACTATCAATTCGAAAAGCGCCAGAAAGAGCTCGCGAAGAAAAGAAAGAAAGAAGAAAAACGCCTGCGCAAACTGGCTGAAGACTCCCCACCGCCCGCCGGCGGTCAGGATCCCTCCGCGCCGCCCCTACCGCCAACTTCGGGTGAACCTGCCTGAAAGCCTCCCTGCTGCACTCATCCTAAGTAGTGACCATGACGCCGAGCAAACTCGCAAAATATTTCCATCATCGTGTCCGGCTGCGTCCGCCCGCCCGGCGTTTTCGCGGCCTGACCGAATTGCGCATCATGGACGACGACTGGCTGGTGCAGGAGGTTGAAGCCAGGCTGGGCGTGCGGATACGAAATACCCGCACCGATCAGGTCGCGATGCTGGGTTTTGATCAGATACGCGACTACGCCCCCGATCCCAAGCGCGAATTTGACGGACTGCGCCACGGATTTCTGGAATTGAAGGTGCAAGTGTTCCTGCGCGGGCCGGACGTGGTCATAGAGCCGCAGCCGCGCGCTCGCCCGGTCAAGCGCGCGGCCACGGTTGCTGCGCCCGCGACTGCCGCGCCCAAAAAGAAGTAATCCCAGCGGCCGCTGGCTGCCGATCGTGAATTGACACCCCCAGTCACACACAAATCTTATTTAAATTAACAGCTTAAACGTGGTGTCGCGTGACGATTTCACGAATATCCCCGGCAGAGCGCAATTCGAGCCCTTGTGCAATGCCATTGCGTAGCATTAATGCTTGAAATTACAGGGCTTTTCAGCCCCCCAACAGGGGCGTAATATATGTGCCACAGAATGCGTCTAGCACCGCTTCGGAACCGTGATTTGAGACTTCCCCAGGCGCCAGAACGCAATATTGACGTAACAAGGAGAAGTTTTGAATCCAACCGATATTTCGCATCCCGATTATTTTCATAAAGTTGTCGATTGCCAATGGGCGTGCCCTGCCCACACCCCCGTTCCCGAATATATTAGGTTGATAGCCGCCGGACGATACGGCGACGCCTATATGGTCAACTGGGAGTCCAATGTATTCCCGGGTATCCTGGGACGCACCTGTGACCGCCCGTGCGAACCCGCATGCCGCCGCGGCCGTGTCGAGGAAAACAACGGCGAGAAGCCCGAACCGGTCGCGATCTGCCGTTTGAAGCGCGTCGCCGCCGACTACAAGGAAGACATACGCGACCGACTGCCCAAGGCACCGGCGAAAAAGAACGGCAAGCGCATTGCCTGTATCGGTGCAGGTCCGGCGTCGCTGACCGTTGCCCGCGATCTCGCGCCATTGGGCTATGAGGTCACGGTGTTCGATCGGGATGCACGTGCCGGCGGCATGATCTGGTCGCAGATTCCGCGCTTCCGCCTGCCCATGGAAGTGATCGACGAAGAAGTCGGCTACGTCCTTAATCTCGGCGTCCAGTTCAAGAGCAATGTCGAAATCAACAGCCTGAAGCAGATACTTGCCGAAAAGTACGACGCCATTTTTGTAGGTACCGGTGCACCGCGCGGCCGCGACCTCGATCTTCCGGGACGCAAGGAAGCCGCGAAGAACATACACATCGGCATAGACTGGCTGTCGAGCGTGTCGTTTGGCCACGTCGACAAAATAGGCAAACGGGTGATCGTGCTGGGCGGCGGCAATACGGCAATGGACTGCTGCCGTTCGTCAAAGCGGCTGGGCGGCGAAGACGTCAAGGTCATAGTGCGTTCCGGCTATGAGGAAATGAAAGCGTCTCCCTGGGAAAAGGAAGATGCGCAGCACGAAGGCATACCGATACTGAATTTTCTGGTGCCCAAGGAATTCAAGCATGACAACGGCAAACTCACCGGCGTCACGTTCGAGAAAGTGAAAGCCGATTACGACGCCAAGGGGCGCCGCAATCTCGTGCCCACCGGGGAACCCGATGTGCTGATCGAGTGCGACGACGTGTTGGTCGCCGTCGGCCAGGAAAACTCGTTTCCATGGATAGAACGCGATATCGGCATCGAGTTCGACAAATGGGATATGCCGGTTGTCGACAAAGTCACGATGCAGGCGACGATACCCAACGTGTTCTTCGGCGGCGATTCCGCTTTCGGTCCCAAGAACATTATCTGGGCGGTCGCGCACGGCCACGACGCGGCGATCTCGATCGACAAGCTGTGCAACGGCGACGACATTAAAGATCGTCCGTCGCCGCTGGTTAACCTGACGTCGCAGAAGATGGGCATCCACGAGTGGAGCTACGATAACGCAATCTCAAACGATCAGCGCTACAAGGTGCCGCTCAAGGACCAGAAGATCTCGTTGAAGAACATCAAGGTCGAGGTCGAACTCGGCTTCGATCCGAAACTCGCGCTTGCGGAAGCGGAACGCTGCCTGAACTGCGATGCGCAAACGGTGTTCGCCCCCAAGCTGTGCATAGAGTGCGACGCCTGTGTCGATATCTGCCCGATGGACTGCATTACCTTCACGGCAAATGGCGAGGAAAAAGAACTGCGCGCGGAGCTTAATGCACCGGCGCTGGATCTGACCCAGGATCTGTACGTTTCCGAGCCGCTCAAAACGGGCCGCATCATGGCGAAGGACGAAGACGTATGCCTGCACTGCGGATTGTGCGCGGAGCGCTGCCCGACAGGCGCCTGGGATATGCAAAAATTCCTGCTTAAGATGACACACGCCGGCCCTGGATGCCGCAACAAACCACAACGGAAAGCCGCATAATGCGTATCGAGGCCACCAACGATTTCGTCGTCAAATTCGCCAACGTCAACGGCTCGGGGTCCGCCTCGGCCAACGAGTTGTTCGCACGTGCCATACTGCGCATGGGCGTGCCGGTTTCCCCGCGCAATATCTTCCCGTCCAACATACAGGGCCTGCCGACCTGGTACGAAGTGCGTGTTTGCGAAGCCGGCTATCAGGGACGGCGCGGCGGCATTGATCTGATGGTGGCCATGAACCCGCAGACATGGGATGCCGACGTCAAGGAACTTGAAGCCGGCGGCTACCTGTTCTATGACAATACCAAACCGCTGCCGAAATCGAAGTTTCGCGACGACATCAATGTCATCGGCATGCCGCTGACCGAGATCTGCAATGCGACCTACAGCGATCCCCGCCAGCGCCAGTTGTTCAAGAACATCATTTATGTCGGCGCGTTGTCCGCGCTGCTGGAAATCGATCCGAATGAAATCGAGCGGCTTTTTTCGGAGCAGTACAAAGGCAAGGAAGCCCTGCTGAAGTCGAATGCCAAGGCATTGCGCCTGGGACGCGACTATGCGCTGGCCAATCTCAACTGCCCGCTGGGTATACGCGTAAAACGCGCTAACGCAGTCGGCAACAAGATATTCCTTGAAGGCAACAATGCCGCGGCACTGGGCGCGGTCTATGGCGGCGCCACCGTGTGTGCGTGGTATCCGATCACACCGTCGTCTTCACTTGCGGAATCTTTCATCAAGCACTGCCAGAAGTACCGTGTCGACCCCGCGACCGGCAAACAGAAATATGCGATCGTGCAGGCGGAAGACGAACTGGCTTCGATAGGCATGGTGATAGGCGCCGGATGGAACGGCGCGCGCGCGTTCACCACCACCTCGGGTCCGGGCATTTCGTTGATGACGGAGTTCATCGGCCTCGCCTATTTCGCGGAAATTCCGGCGGTTATCATCGACGTGCAGCGCGGCGGACCTTCAACCGGCATGCCGACACGCACGCAGCAGTCCGACGTGCTGGCATGCGCCTATGCGTCGCACGGCGACACCAAGCACGTATTGCTGTTCCCCGAAGACCCGCGCGAGTGTTTTGAGTTTTCAGCCAAGGCGTTGGATCTCGCCGAGCGCCTGCAAACACCGATATTCGTGCTGACCGACCTCGACATCGGCATGAATACGCGTTTGTGCGCCCCTCTGGAGTGGGACGACAAACAAGCGTACGACCGCGGCAAGGTCATGACCAGCGAAGAACTCGAAGCGGGCAAGGATTTCGGCCGCTATAACGATGTCGATGGCGACGGCATCCCATATCGCACGTATCCGGGCACGCACCCGACGCGCGGCAGCTATTTCACGCGCGGCACGACCAAGAACCGCTACGCGCAGTATAGCGAGACCGGGCCGGACTACATTTACAATGTGCAGCGGTTGCTGCGCAAATTCGAAACCGCCAAGAAACTTGTTCCCGTGCCGTTGCTTTATCCTGCGGCGAAGCCCGCGCGTTTCGGAGCGATATTTTACGGCTCGACCAGTCCGGCGATGCAGGAAGCGCTCGACGTGCTGGCGGAGCGCGGCATCCACGTCAATGCGCTGCGCGTGCGCGGTTTCCCGTTTCCGGACGAAATCGCCGACTTTGTGGCATCGCACCCGTGGGTATTCGTCATCGAACAGAACCGCGATGCCCAGCTCAAGACCTTGCTCGTCACCGAAGCCAAGGTAAACCAGACGCGTCTGCTGTCGGTACTGCACTACGACGGCACTCCGATCACGGCACGCTTTATCGTCGAGCAGATATCCCAGCACGCAGCCGCGCGCTCCGTAGTACCTCTCAAGAAAGCGGTTTCCTGAGCGCGGCGCTCGGAGCCGGCATCGATTCAAAGGCACATCATGACCTACCTGACCAAACCCAAGCTGCATCATCCCGATCTCCCCAAGAATCAGGTCGGCTATACGCGACGCGACTATGAGGGCAAGATTTCCACTTTGTGCGCAGGTTGCGGCCACGACTCGATATCGGCGGCCATTATCCAGGCGTGCTGGGAAATGGAGATCGAGCCGCACCGTGTGGCCAAGTTGTCGGGAATAGGCTGCAGCTCCAAGACGCCGGATTATTTTCTGGGCAATTCGCATGGTTTCAACAGCGTGCACGGCCGCATGCCTTCGGTATTGACCGGCGCCAATCTTGCCAATCGCGAACTGCTGTACATGGGCGTATCGGGCGATGGTGATTCGGCATCCATAGGTCTAGGCCAGTTTGCGCATTGCATGCGGCGTGGCGTGAATATGGTCTACATCGTAGAGAACAACGGTGTTTATGGTCTTACCAAAGGGCAGTTTTCCGCGACCGCCGATAAAGGATCAAAGTCCAAACGCGGCATCACCAATAACGACGCGCCGATCGACATGGTCGGGCTCGCATTGCAGCTCGGCGCTACTTTCGTGGGGCGCAGTTTCTCGGGCGACAAGAAGCAACTGGTGCCGCTGATCAAGGGGGCAATCGAACATAAGGGCGCGGCCTTTATAGACGTGGCGAGTCCGTGCGTAGCGTTCAACAACCATCCAGGTTCGACCAAGAGCTACGATTACGTGCGCGAACACAATGAGGCGGTAAACCGGCTCGATTTCGTCACCAGCCGCGATGAGATCACAGCCGACTACGCGCCCGGCACGGTCACCAACATTACCCAGCATGATGGCTCGGTCATGCGCCTGCGCAAACTGGCGCAGGATTACGACGCAACCGACAGAATCAAGGTCATGAATTATCTGCAGGAACGCGCCGCGGCAGGTGAAGTCGTTACCGGACTGTTATACGTGGATCCCGACTCGGCGGATCTGCACGAGTACCTGAATACCGTGGATATCCCCCTCAACCGCCTGTCCGAACGCGAACTGTGCCCAGGCAATGTCGCGTTGGAAAAGCTGAACGCTGCATTGCGCTAGATTTCACGTCGGCGGCATTGAGGTGCGAGCACACGCGAGCTTATTTTCCCGCGGACCGCATTTACTGCTATAACCCGCATCTGATTGTAGCCTCTGTTCAGACCGGCGCGAGCGTCCTGCTGCATACTTGCAACTCCTGATAATTCACATAACCAATTGAATTAATGATTAAATTTTTGTTTGCGTGCGCTAACTATTTTTTCGAACGCGACATACATTTTATTTTTGTGCGCCGCAGCATCAGCCTCGCTGCCTTCTTTCAGCGGGAGAGGTAATTGGATACCCACCCAAGCTCCAAGCAGACCAAAGCGGCGCTTACTATCGCGGCACTGGGCGTCGTGTATGGCGATATAGGCACAAGCCCACTGTACGCGGTCAAGGAGACCTTCAACCCGGAACACGGCATTGCGCTGGAAACAGCCACCATACTCGGCGGCATTTCGGCGATCTTCTGGGCGATCATGATCGTGGTGTCGCTCAAGTACGTAATGCTGATCATGCGCGCCGACAACAAAGGCGAAGGCGGCATCATGGCGTTGCTGGCCCTTGCGCATTCGGCAACGCGCGAACTTCCACGCCACCGGATTTTTATCGTCATGGCGGGCATCGTCGGCGCCGCGCTTTTCTACGGCGATGCCGTCCTGACGCCCGCCATCTCGGTGCTGTCGGCGGTCGAAGGGCTGGAAGTCAAAACGACCGCATTCAAACCGTACGTCGTACCGATCGCGGTCGTAGTCTTGATCCTGTTGTTCGTATTCCAGCGTCGTGGGACTGCCGTCGTGGGCGCGCTGTTCGGTCCCGTCTGCGCACTGTGGTTTCTGTCGCTCGCGGCCGTGGGCGTGTACGGAATTATTCAGGAACCGGAGATCCTGCGTGCGCTTAACCCCGCACATGCATTTGCATTCCTCACTCAACACGGATTCGCCTCCTTCGTGGTGCTGGGTGCAGTACTACTGGCTTTCACGGGTGCGGAAGCGCTCTATGCCGATATGGGTCACTTCGGGAAAGACCCAATACGATTCGCCTGGTTTTCCCTGGTATTACCAGCGCTTGCCCTCAATTATCTCGGTCAGGGCGCGCTCCTGATGCGGCATCCCGAAGCCATACGGAATCCCTTTTACTTGTCGTTCCCCGACTGGGCGCTCTACCCGATGGTCGGACTTGCAACAGCAGCAACGGTGATCGCCGCACAGGCGACGATATCGGCCGCGTATTCGATTACCAAACAGGCGATCCAACTTGGCTATCTGCCGCGCCTGAATGTCGTACACACATCCGCGCATTCCATCGGGCAAGTGTATTTGCCGGCGGTCAACTGGATACTGCTGATCATTATTGTGGGCGCCGTCGTCGGCTTCGGATCGTCGACCAAGCTGGCATCAGCGTATGGTGTCGCGGTCACCGGCACCATGCTGGTGGACACGCTGCTTTCTTACTTTGTGGTGCGCTACGTATGGCGTTACAACCCGCTCCTGTGCCTGCTTGCGACCGCATCGTTTCTTTTTGTCGACATCGCTTTTTTCTCGTCCAGCATGCTCAAGGTCGGGGAAGGCGGATGGTTTCCGCTGACGATTGCGGCTTTCGTTCTGGTGGTCATGCTGACCTGGCGCCGCGGCCGCGCCATCCTCATGGAACGCCTGAAGAGTTCGTCGATTCCGCTCGGCGCATTCCTGGAGTCGCTGTTTCTCGACCCACCGCATCGCGTGCATGGCACCGCGATATTCATGGTCGCCGACACCGAAGCCGTGCCACACGCACTGCTGCACAACCTGTCACACAACAAGGTTCTGCACGAACGCGTGGTGTTTCTGACCGTGACCATAACCGACGAGCCGTGGGTACCCTTCGACGAACGCGTGTCGGTCACGCCGCTGGGCCATGGTTGCTGGCGTGTGCACATGAAGTTCGGCTTCAAGAACCGGCCCGACGTTCCGCAGGCGCTGGAACTATGCCGTGAGCACGGCCTTGAATTTGAGATGATGGCAACCTCTTTCTTCCTCAGCCGCGAAACACTGATACCGATGGCGAATGTACCAGGCGGCATGGCAGTCTGGCGCGAACGATTGTTTGCCACGATGTCGCGAAATGCCAGTAGCGCCGTGGATTACTTCAATATTCCCAGCAACCGCGTCATAGAACTCGGCACCCAGATCGAGATTTGACCTTAAGAACGGCAAGTTGAACCGCCAAGACGCCAAGACGCCAAGAAATACACTAAGATGAGAACGGCCGGCTCTCACCACTCAGGTTCTTCGCACTTACGTTACAAGCCATTGTTTTGCTTGGCGATCTTGGCGGCTAATCAGCTTTTTCTAAACTGACCGCGGTCAACGCCTGACACCTGGGGTCTCTATCGCCAATCCCTGCCCACGCCACGCCAGATATAGCTCGAGATCGAGGTACTCCGCGGCACCGTATGGAAACATCTCCGCCCGCACACCTGACAAACAGCTTCTGAAGCGCCGCTGTAACGAACCCGCTGCCTGCCATTCCAGGCGGTAGATCGGATAGGCGTTACCGTGCCCCTGGCTGACGGTTTCGGCGCCTAGCTTTTTGCTCCAGTTTGCATCGTGACAATTCGTGCATGCGAGATTCATCTGCCCAACCCGCTGGTAGTACATGGCACGACCACGCTCGAAATGCGCGCGGTGGAAGCCATCGATTTCGACGTTCACGGGTATGCCGCGCGACTGTGACGCAACATAGGCCGTCAGCGCGAGCAATTCGTCCGATTCGTAGGCCATGAGCGGCGCATGCTGACGCCGTTCGCGGCACTGCTGGATGCGCCCTTCCAGATTGATAAGCCCGGTGCTCACGCTATCGATACGCGGATACCGCGACGCCACGCCCTTCATGCTGCGATTAGCGTCTCCATGACACGTACCACAAGCCTTGCCGTCGGATCCTGCCGGTTCCAGCCAAAGCTTGGCGCCGCGCGTGACCCACAACATGCCGGGATTCGCGAAATCGTCTTGCTGCAGCGAGCGCACGTCGGCGCTCGCGAATTCAACACCAGACTTCAGTGGAACCGGCTGCGCGGCTTGAGTGGAACACGCTGCCAGAATAACGATTGCCAACAAGCAGGCTGTCATGCTCCGTGGATGGGAAGATCCAGTCATGAAACAACTTTGCACTGAAACATGAGTCAGCCAACTACAACGATGGCGGCACGTTCGCTGCCGCGTTCTCCCGCGTCGTCCACCCACGAAAACTCGATGTCCCCGCTGGCTTCGGCAGTCATGAAAAACTGCAGGTACGGATTTGCGGATATGCCAGACCCCAGTTCGGCACGGAACACTTCCGTGCCGTTGTAGCGGGCAACCAGCGTATTGATGACGTTCTTGGGTATCGTGCGGCCGTTGTTGTCATAGCGAAAACCGGCTTCCATGGCATGCTGTATGGCGATGCGCACCTCGATCACTTCTCCGCGTTTGGCGGAAGGCGGAACCTGTATTCGCGCAAGTGACATAATTTAGCTCTCGTCCCAGCAGGCCGAACTGGTCACGATCACGTCTGCGCTCGCCGACCAGTAGGTGCCGTCCGACAACTGCGCGATGGCCATCAGGCGCTGCGCACCGTTAAGCCTTATGCGCGTCGATATCAGGGCGCGGCCATTGCGCGGCGTGAGATGAAAAGTGCCAATTACCGGGCGCGGATTTTTTTCAGACAGTATGGTGATTCGCTGTACGTGGCTCGCGGAGCTCATGTCGTTTTCAACGCTGACGCGCAATGGAACAGCATTGCCATTGTCCGCCAATTCGGGAATGTCGAGCGTCACGCGGCCCTGCTTGATCGGTGCTCCGCCGGTAAAATCAGCGATCAACGGCGCGAACGGATCGGACTGCGCCGCAACGTCTAGCGACAATAGCGATGCAGCGGCAAGCGTGCCGGCGGCGTGAACGAATTGGCGACGAGTGGGCATGAATCAGCGCAGCGTCTTCAGATACGCAACCACGTCTTCGACCTGCTGTGCTGACAAAATCGGTTTCTCCCGAAAGGCTGCCGCGACCTGGCGCAATCCGTCGACTCGATAGTAGGCTGGCATGATGGTATCGCGATTGACCACGGACGAATCAACGACGCGTAACCGCAACTGCCCCTCGGTCAACCGTGCACCCACGCCGTGCAGCGGTGGCGCCAGAGTTCCGGCAAAAACCGCCTGCATGTCGGGCAGCGCATGACAAAGCTGGCAGTTTCCTCCGTCGCGTGCCGCTGCGGCTGCGCGGCCGCGCGTCGCATCGCCCGCGTCGGCGGCCAGCGGTGTGCGTATTTCTCCAGCTTCGATACGAAATGTAACCGCCGCGCTTTGAGCATCCGCCCTGGGACTTAGCACGGCGATCCCCGCGACCAAAACCAGCATTCTGATTCTGCAAGTGAAGTCGGTGGTCACGTGAGAAAGTTTGCCGTTACCTGGGTACATAGACGAATACAATCGCGTATTGGTTTCTTTTGGACACATTATTCCATGAGTACACGATGGTCAAGGCCCGCGCCGATTCGTCCTTGCCATCACTATGGCACTTCCGCCGAACTCATGCGCGACAGTATGATCTCGGTGCGCCGCTGCAGGTACGGCGTGTCGCTGCCGGGCCGGTAGCGACGCGGACTGGGCACCATCGCCGCCAGCTGAGCCGCCTGTTGTTGCGACAAACCAGCGGCAGTCGTGCCAAAGTGATACTGGGCCGCTGCCTCGGCGCCGAATACACCGTTACCCCACTCGATGACGTTCAGATAAATTTCCAGAATACGGCGCTTGTCCATGATGCGTTCTATCATCACGGTAATGACGGCCTCCTGCCCCTTGCGCCACCACGTGCGATCGCCGGACAAAAACAGATTCTTCGCGAGTTGCTGGCTGATGGTCGAACCTCCCGACACGATGCGACCCTTTTTCATGTTCTTTTCGTAAGCCTTGGCTATACCATCCCAGTCAAACCCGTCATGGTCCAGAAATTTGGCGTCTTCGGCGGCGATCACGGCGCGCTTCAATCCCGTCGATATCCGGTTGTACGGCACCCAGCGATGCTTAAGTACTGACCCGGGATTCTTTTCCAGCAAGCGTTCGCGCCGTGCATCCATGAATGCGGTTGATGCAGGATTGTGATCGGCCCAGTACCAGATGTGTATGAAAAACCAGAACTGCACCACCACGAGCGCGCTTAGCACCAGCAGTGCACTGTACAGCGCGCAACGCCACACTAATCGCATGAAGGATAGGGCGTGAGCGGTAAGTGGTAGATCGTGAGCGGTAAGCAGTAAGCGGTGAGCGGTGGTAAGCCGCTCTCGCGTCCACTGTGTCGCGCAATAAATAAAGTCATAGCCCTCCAGACGCACTGCTCACTACGAACTGCTTACCACTCACCGCTTACTGCCTCTGCTTACCGATCTCCAAGCGCAGCGCGGAAATGACGGATGCGGTTTCCGGCCGCACGCCGCGCCAAATACGAAACGATTCCGCCGCCTGCTCAACCAGCATCCCCAGCCCGTCCGCGACCAAAGTTGCGCCTTGCCGGGCTGCGAACGTCATGAATGGCGTGCGTTTGCCGTACACCATATCGTAGGCGGCTGCCCCTGGGGCAAATATTCCGGGGGGCAACGGCGGCATTTCATCCGTCAGGCCCGCCGACGTGGCGTTTAAGATCAGGTCAAATTGCGTTCCTGCGAGTTCCGGATAAGGGAGCGCGGAAACCTTGCCCCCAGAAGTATTCCGATGGTTCCTGAAATTTTCAACCACGCTGAACGCTTTGTTTACTGTCCTGTTGGCGACGATCAGCAATGTAGGTCCGGCATCGAGTATCGGCGACATCACGCCGTACGTCGCGCCGCCTGCGCCCATAATTAACACTCGCTTGCCGGCAATGGCAAAACCCAGGTTGCGCTCGAGATCGGTGACCACACCGACACCATCCGTGTTGTGGCCCACGATGCTGCCGTCCCGGAAATCGAGAACATTGGCCGCCTCGGCATCGCGCGCGGTATCCGTATGACGATCCGCGAACTCCCAGGCGGCGCGTTTGAACGGCAGAGTAACATTCACGCCCCTGCCGCCTGCGTCGCGAAATTGCAGCACGGTCGCGCGAAACGCGTCTAGCGGCGCCAGCAAGCGCACGTAGTCCATGTCCTGACCGGTCTGGCGTGCGAACTCTACATGAATGTGCGGCGACAAGCTGTGCGCGACAGGATTGCCTATCACCGCGTAGTGGTCGGTCATGGAAAGCGGAGCCGAGAAGTCAGAGAGTGTTTACCCAAGCGAAATGCCGGTGGTCGCCGGACAGGGACAAACGCCACTATTCCGTTGAAAGCTGATCGGATGTGGTAAAGGTCCACGTCTTGGTGATGCTGAGAATATCGACTTCCTTGGAGATGTTGGCCGGAAACGCCGCATACGGCGCTGCCTGGTTGACAATGCGTATCGCGGCTTCGTCGAGAACTTTCTTCCCCGAGGAACGGTCAATCTCGACCTTTTCGACCGAGCCATCCGCCCGGATGGATACGGTCAAGCGCAGGCTGCCGTAAATTTTCTGATCGCGTGCCGCCTGCGGATAGTTCTGCGTGCCGACGCGTTCGACCTTCACGCGCCAGTCTTCTATGTACCGGGTAAACCGGTATTCCTGCGTGCTGGGCCCCAGAAACCGGCGGCGCGGACGCTTGCTGTAATCGTCCATGGTCTTGCTGATTTCCGCCTCAAGCCGCGCGATCTCAAAACTGCGGTTCATGATGTCCGCGGCACTCGGGGAGATTCGAGTTTCCGTCTGCGGTTGAGGTTGCGTGGTGGCCGTGTCAATTTTCGATTGCGAATTGATTTGCGTCATCAGCCGGCGTGCTTCCTGTTCAAGCTGCTCCACGCGGCGCGACTCCAGATTCACTTCGCTGGTCTGCTTGTCGGTGGGCGTAACCGGCAGCGGGCTCTTGGCTCGCCGGTCGGCGTCGGTGTTGCCGCCGCCGTCGAGATCCTGCTGCGCAAGTATTTGGGCGTTTGCGGGCCGCGTTGTCGACTTCGAATTGACGAGTATGATTTCTAGCGCCGGAGAAACGTTGCTGGCCTTCTGCGCATCGGGCGGACGTATGCCGATCCCAAAAATAACAAGGGCATGCACCGCCAGCGATGCCAGCATCGCGGTCTGAAAACGTGACCGTGCACCAGATTCGAGCAGTTTGTGTCGCATCCCAAGAAAATTTTTCACCAGCGACAGATTACCAAACTGGATCATGCCAGCTCCAAAAAACTGCAAGGATTTCGAGCCAGTCCAGTTCATCGTTAGATTCCACGCGAGCAGCAATTGGATCGACAAAAATACCTTATATCACAAGTATTTGCAAGTTTCTTCTAATGTTATTTAAGAAGATATGGGGCAATGGCGTAAACGTTGGTAATCACTCACATTACACAATAATTCCGGGCGGCACTGGCACTGATTAAGGACATTTGCCTTCGAATTCGCCATGCAGCGTGAGTTCCCAAAGATCGATGCGCGATATGGCGATGCGCACCAGCGCGCCCGTCTCCACGTCGCGTAACGATGGCACACGCACGACCAGCGGCAGGCGCTTGAACCGTACCAGGCTGTCGCGTATCACGGTTGCCTCGAGCGTGGTTGCGCCTTCCTGCTGTATCCAGCGCAGGCACCAGTAGCGCTCCATGTTGCGCTGAAACTCTCCGTAGGCGCTGTAGGCAAGTTCGAAGTCGCGTAGCGCCGCCAACAGCGTCTCGTCACCAGCCGCATAGGGTGCCGGCTGCCCTGCAAGCAGCGCCAGCAGCTGACGCTGGTTGATCAGGTCCACGTAACGCCGCAGCGGCGAACTCGACCACGCATACTGAGCCACGCCCAGGCCGTCGTGCGGCGCAGGCACGGTCGTCATGCGCGCAAGCCCGCCCGACTGTGCGCGATAGAGGCCGGCATAACCGGCCGTGCTCAGCAGTTTTCCCCACTCGGAATTCACATAGATCATTAACTCCGACACCACCTTGTCTACAGGCGTATTGCGTTCGCGTTCAACGATGCGAACCCGGTCGTCGTCGACATAAAAATTGAACTCCGCGCGTTGCTCCCCTTCCGGATCGGACTTGCCGCGCCCGGCCTGCAGTTGCTGCGCGAACTGCCATAACCACTTCAGCTCGGCGCCAAACTCGTGGCTGATGTCGCCCGCCGCCACCGTATCCGCATTAAATACTTCGTCCAGTTCGCCGTGGCGCAGGTTGGCCGCGACGCTGATCTGCTCGCTGCGGCTGGTGGTGGAAAGTATGGTCCCATCCGCGGCGACCTCGGCATACAGCGACAGCGCAGGGCACGTGCGCCCGGCCGCCAGTGTGTATGCGCCGATCGCGGGTGCCGGCAGCATGGTGATCTTCCGTCCCGGAAAGTAGACCGTCGAAAGCCTGGTACGCGCCAGTTCATCGGCCGGCGCACCCACGCCCACGCCCAGCGCCGGCGCGGCGATATGTATGCCCACTCGCATAGCGCCGTCGGCCAGCGGCGTAAGCGAAAAAGCATCATCGATTTCCGTGGTCGTCGCATCATCGATACTGAATGCCTTGACATCAGCGGCCGGCAAGCCAGGCAGCGCCCCGATTTCCGGCATCGCCCCGTCGGCTACACCCGCGGGAAAGTATTCGAAAAGGAAGCGATTCAGGTGATAATCGTGCGCGCTTGCCAGCGCACCGCATTTTTCAAACACCTGCGGCGGCGTCAATTTCAGCGCCACGCATGCGGAGTCCAGTGCTTTCCACTCAAGGCTGTTCTTGTCGGGCGCATACAGCAACTGGCTCACCAGAGCCCTGAACTCGTCGGGAAGCGTGCCTGCGGTCAGCGACTCCGCATAGCGTTGCTTCTGTTCGGCCGCGAGGCGTTTCTTCTCAACACTGGCCAGTGCCGCCTTCAGTGCATCGGCCGGGGCCGCTCTGTACCGCCCCTTGCCGCGCTTGTAGAAATACATGGGCGCGCCGTGCAATTTGAGCAGCAACCCCGCTGCTTCAGCCGCCGTCGGGGGGTGGCCGAAGTATTCCTTGCCCAGCACATCGAAGGCGAACTCGTCGGCGCCGCAGCACTGCCACAGAAAATCGAGGTCCATGCCGTCAGCCACGCGTTGCGCCGCGTCCATGAAAGCCGCCAGCGGCGGCTCGCCAAATCGAACCAGTACCGACCCGCCCTTGATCTTGCTGCGTTTGCCATGCGTGGCCTCGACCTGCAACGACGTGTCGTTATCGACCAGCACCGCGCCGACCTTGAAGCCGCCGTCTTCTTCGTAAAAAACGTTCATCTGGTGATAGAAATTCAACGCGCGCTAAGCGCATACAGGTCGGGCGAGGCGCGGATTATAGCCTAAGAGTGTGTGGCGGAATTAAACGCCCGCAGTGCAGGTCGCGCCGCCGTCAACATGGTTTTGCTACGCCTTGGGTATTCAGCACGCGCAGAGGTAACCCAGTCAATCCGTCTCTGTACTGCCGCAGAAATCCAGCACAGTACCGACGTAATCGGCGAAGTTGCTGAGTCCGTGATCACCGCCATCAATCACGATTTGACGGGCGTCTCGATACCTGGCAACGGCCATTCGGTAGTCGAGAACCTCGTCGTCGCGGGCCGCGAGCAGCAAATAGCGTTGCGGAGTGATGACGTCCACTTCCAGCGACTGCAGTTGCGCGACATGCTGCGCGGTGAAATCGTATTCCTCGCCGGTATGAAGGTTTTTCTGGCGCCCGATATGACCCGCCAACAGCTCGTAAGGCCGCACAGCGGGATTGAGCAGGACGGCGCGCAATGCAAATTTTTCCGCCAACCACGTCGCATAGTAGCCACCCAAAGAACTGCCGACCAGCACCATGCGCGGATGCGTGCGCGCAAGATTTTCGAGCAGGCCGGCGGCGGCGGCCGGTGAATGCGGCAGCTGCGGCGCAATGAACACCGCTTGCGGTGCGCGGCGCGTGATCTCGGCCCGTAACAGTGTCGCCTTGAATGAGGCCGGGGAACTGTTAAATCCGTGTATGTAGGCGATGGCCGTGATCATGGCAGAAGTCAGCCCACCGTCACTGCGACGCGCGTTCCGGCGTCGCATGGGAGCTTGCGCATGCAAACTTCCACAGAACTTCAAGCAAGGTCCCCGGTGCGACAGACAACCAGCGTGCCGATTCGGCAACGGTTTCGATGACCTCACCGTCGCCCATCTGGCCGCTATGCAGAGAGAACGCGATCGTGCGCAAGCGCGCGGTTTGACAGTCAAACTCGCTGTGCGTGTGGGACGACGCATGGAGGCTGCCGTAAGGGGACGGGCGCGGCCCCTTGAGATCCATCATATCGTCCATGCGCGCAAGATCGCCTACTCGGGAAATGGTTTCGGGGGCCGCATATGCGACATAGCCGTCGCTAACGCTGACCACCACCCATTCCGCGGTGGCGGCGCTGCTCATGGTTGCGAAAATCGCTGCTGTGACAAATCTCGTCATGGCCTAAAATGCAGGGCGCGGCGCATTGAAAATCCTGCCGCGACCCGCATATTCCGTTCTATTGCTGTCTTATCGTTTCCACCATGCCCGCGCACACCATAGAAGTCAACGAAAGCAATTTCCAACAACTCGTCATTGATGCATCGAAAGACGCACCGGTCATCATCGATTTCTGGGCGCCATGGTGCGGACCTTGCCGCGCGCTGGGACCCGTGCTCGAAAAACTGGCCGCCGAATATGCCGGAAAATTCACGCTGGCCAAGATAAATTCCGATGAGAATCAAGCACTTTCAGCACAATTTGGCGTGCGCGGCATACCCAATGTCAAAGCGGTCGTCAACGGCAAAGTCGTCGATGAATTTTCCGGGGCACTGCCCGAAGGCCGCGTGCGCGAATTTCTGGCGCGCATCATCCCGTCGCGCGCGGAAGAACTGCGGCACGCGGCGATGGCCGGATATGCGTCCAACCAAGACGCGAAAGCGGCACTGGCACTGCTGGTGGAAGCTGCACAGGCTGATTCCACTAACGAGCTGGTACGCATAGATACTGCGGATATCTTCATCGACATAGGCAAACTGGACGAAGCGCGCAAACTGTTGGACAGCCTCTCCGCGCTGGTCAAGATGGACGCGCGCACCAACGAAGTGACAGCCAAGCTTCAGTTTGCGTGCGCCGCGGTGGAAGCGCCCGATGCGACATCACTCAATACACGCGTGGCGAACAATCCCGACGACCTGGAAGCGCGGCTGCAACTTGCCAATCTGGGCGTTGCACGAAAAGACTATGGCACCGCGCTTGAGCAGTTACTCGAAATCGTGCGGCGTGATCGCAAGTTTCGTGACGACATCGCACGTAAGACCATGCTCCAGGTGTTCAGCCTGCTGGGCAATCAGGGTAGTCTGGTGAGTGACTACCGACGCAAGCTGGCCAGCGCGATGAACTGACATGAAGATCCTCATACTCCCCGGTGACGGTATCGGCCCGGAAATCATGCCCGCGACACTGCACGTACTCGATCGTGCCAACCAGATGTTCAAGCTCGACGTTCAATGGCAGCGAGAGGAAATCGGCCTGCGTGCTCTGCGCGAATCCGGTTCCACACTGCCGCCGCATGTAATGGAACTGGCCGCCAGCGCGCCGGGCGTGATACTCGGCCCCATGTCGCGCGCCGACTACCCGGAGCGCGCGCGGGGCGGGATAAACATTTCCGCCGAATTCCGCGTCAAACTCGATCTTTACGCCAACATCCGGCCGGCACGATCACGGCCGGGCCTGTCCCATGGCGGCAAACCCATGGACCTGGTTATCTATCGAGAGTGTACCGAAGGCTTCTACGCAGACCGCAACATGCACATGGGCTTGGGTGAATTCATGCCGACCGACGATACGGCGCTGGCGATACGGCGAGTCACCGCCAAATGCAGCAACCGCATTGCGCGGCGCGCCTTTGAAGGCGCGATGGCGCGGCGCAAAAAAGTCGCGGCGGTGCACAAGGTGGGCGTGCTGCCCATGACCGACGGCCTGTTCCTGCGCGAAGTCGACAAAGTCGCCGCGGATTTTCCCGAAGTACAACTGGAGAAAGTGAATGCCGATGCCATGGCGGCCCTCTTGGTGCGCGAGCCCGCCCGATTCGACGTGATCGTCACCGGCAATATGTTCGGTGACATCCTATCCGACGAGGCTTCCGAATTGTCAGGCAGTCTGGGACTCGCCGGATCGGTCATGGCCGGCGATCAGCAATGCATCGCTCAGGCGCAGCACGGTTCCGCACCGGATATCGCAGGACAGGATCGCGCCAATCCGACCTCGCTCATCGTGTCAGCCGCCATGCTGTATGAATGGCTGGCTCCGATACACGGCGCCGGATACGCGCAGGCCGCCAAGGCGATCTCCGCGGCGGTGGACGCGGTACTGGCTGATGCGGCTACTCGAACCCGCGACTTGGGTGGAACACTGGGTACGCAGGCGTTTGCGCAGGCCGTGGCGAGCCGCCTGGCTTGAGACGTAATTCCCGGTACGGATTCACTCACTCCAGCTTATCGAGCCGGATATTCGCCTGCTTGACCACCTTCGCCCAACGGACCACATCCTCACGTATGACCAGTCCGAATTGTTCCGGCGTACCGCCTACGATCGTCGCACCATCCGCATTCAGACGTTCGCGCACCTGCGGATTATTCAGCACGCGATTGAGTTCCGTGCTCAACCTGCTCACGATCGCCACGGGCGTGCGGGCCGGCGCCACCACGCCGTACCAGACGCTGGCTTCATAACCCTTCAAGCCACCGGGTTCGTCTATGGTCGGAAGATCCGGGAGCACGGGCGAGCGTTTCATGCCGGTGACCGCAAGCGCGCGCAGGCGCCCCGACTTGATGTGCGGAATCGACGACACGATATTGTTGAATGTCATTTCGACCTGTCCGCCGATCACATCCACCAGCGCCGGACCCGCGCCGCGGTACGGCACGTGGACGATATCTATTTTCGCCATGGACTTGAGCAGTTCGCCGGCGAGGTGCGTAGACACGCCGGTGCCGGCGGATGCAAAATGAATCTTGCCCGGACGGGCCTTCGCGAGATCGATCAGTTCCTTCAGGGATTTAGCCGGTAGGGCTGGATGCACCATCAGCACGAAAGGCGCCGTTGCCAGCATGGTAACCGGCGCGAAGTCCTTGACCGGGTCGAACGGCAGCTTGTCATACAAAGCCGAGTTGATCGCCAGCGCAGTGTTGTTTCCCATCAGTATGGTGTAGCCGTCGGGCAGGGACTTGGCCACGATATCCGTGCCGATCACGGTACTGGCGCCAGCGCGGTTATCGACGACCACCGCTTTGCCGAGCTGAAGCGCAAGGTGCTGCCCGATCTCGCGTGCGAGTATGTCATTGCCGCCGCCCGGCGGAAACGGCACGACGTAACGTATGGGTTTGGACGGATATTGCTGGGCTGCAGCAATATTGACAAGTAACGCCTGCCAAAACAAGCACGCACCGATTAAACGGATCTTAGACATGTCGCTGTTCCTCTTTTCCTGTTCATTCCGTATTATTATCCTGCTAAACGGAGATCCTATGTCAGCGACCATTCGATGCAACGGAAAACCGCGCGCTTTTGGCTGGGCGTGACAAACCTTATAAGCGTTCGGACCACCAGGCACTTCAGAGACATGATTACGCTTATTCGCATGCTTGCGACGGCGTGGCTGCTGTCGGGACTCTGTGCGTCTTTCGCCTCGGCAGCCGATTCGGCGCCGGTGGAAGACACGATGGCCCCGCTGTTGGCAGCCTACACGCGCGCGGCAAAACCGGGCGAAGACCTGAATACGTACGGTGAACTGATGGTCAGCGTACTGCAGCGTGTGCAACGCAGCTACGCGCAGGAAGTGGATATACGTATCCTCACAGGCGCTGCGATCAGCACGCTCGAGTCTCTCAAATCCGAGTCGGCAGAAGCGCACGTTATTTTCAAGACGGCGGTCAATGCAGCGCTCGCGGCGCTCGATCCGCACTCAAGGTACTACGACGCTCGCGAATACCGGGAGCAACGCACGTCGGCATCCGGCAGCTTCGGCGGTCTGGGCATAGAAGTAGACATGAGCGAGGGATTGGTCCGGGTGGTAACGCCGATGGAGAGCTCTCCGGCGGCGCGCGCCGGATTGCGCAGCGGTGATCTGATCGTGCGCTTCGACGACCAGCCGCTAACGGGCATGACATTGTCGGATGTCGTATCGCGCATGCGCGGCCAGCCCGGCACGACGATCACACTGGTCGTGCGCAGGCCGGGGCGTGGCGATGAATTCCCGGTGTCGGTGGTGCGGGAGATTATTCAGTCGCAAGTGCTGCGTTGGCGCATGGAGGAAGACGTTCTGGTGCTGCGGCTGGCGCGTTTCACCGGTTCGCTGGGCGCGCTGCTCGACAAGGCGATCAAGGACGCAACCGCGACGCACACGCCGCGCGCCGTCATACTAGACCTGCGCAGCAACCCGGGCGGTCTGCTTCGTCAGGCGATCACACTTGCCGACGCTTTCCTGAGCGAAGGGGATATCGTGTCACTGCGCGGACGCACCGCCGGCAATCGCAGAACCTGGACGGCCGACGCCGCCGAGCAACTCGCAGGGCTACCGATGGTGGTGCTGCTCAATGGCGCATCGGCGTCGGCCGCCGAGCTGGTCGCGGCGGCATTGCAGGAAAATGGCCGCGCGGTCGTCATGGGTCAGCGCAGCTACGGCAAAGGCAGCGTGCAGTCCATTATGCCGCTGGGCGTGGACAAAGGCGCGTTGCGCCTGACCACCGCGCTGTATCACGGACCTTCAGGCCGAACGGTGCAGCGCACCGGCGTGGGGCCCGATATCGAGCTGGTGGCCGCACCAGCCGCGCAGGCGCAACGCGGCGGTCGCCGTGAAGCCGATCGTACGCGTGCGCTGCCGGGCGCGGACGAGCCGATGCCACCGAAAGCGCGCGTGGAACAGTCACGCTGCGGGCCCGCGAAATCCACGGACGGCCAGGCGTTGGCGTGTGCACTGGCCTTTATCAAGGCTGGTACGATTGATAATTTTGTGACCGCACTCGGTTCGGTGGGTTTACCCGCGCGATAGTCCGTGGCACAAGTCAGGCAAATTGGCCTGACTTACCGACCCGACACGCGGTTGCCCGCCTGCTACCGGTCTTAACGGTCGCCAACTTTCAACGCAACCATCCGATACGGCTGGTTTCACCGAGGATGAAGCGGGTCAATTCGTCAAGTGCCCCGTCGTCGAACTGATCGAGGCCAAGAATGACTTCCGTGTCGCCGAAACGCTCCACATTGCGCATTTTCACGGAAATTTCGCCGTCCGCTAAACGAGCGGCAAAAACAAGACCTGCCGTTACTTCGCACGGAAAAATGAATGTCGATCCAGCAATGGCGCCAGTCTCGGTTTTCACGTCATGCTCGTTGAACTCAATCCCGTTCTCGGTCAGCGTGCGTTTGAGTCTTTGGTTGGCGGGATAATCACGCGTAATCTGCAGTTGCCTTTTCCCCGACAATCGATAGTGCAGCGAAACGGAAGTCAGCAGCTTACGATCGAGTCCAACTTCCTTGGTGTTGTAGAAAACACGGGCATCCGCCCATACCAGGTCCGCGAATTCGGGGACCCCCGCGATTGCGTAATTTCTGCGCGTGAAAACCGGTTTTAGTATGTCGAGCTGGGTGGCGAGATCCTTGAGATGGACGTGAACGCGATTCAGCATATCACTGACCCTAAGATCCCGCTCTTCGCCTGGATCGGATCTGTGGTCCCCGGCAGCCTTGGCTTGTGCAAGCGCCTTGAGTTGTGCAAGGCGGCTCATGACAGGTGCCCCGGCCTCCGGTATCGCCGCGCCTGCGTTCGCCTCCACGGCGCTCTTGCGCAGCTCGGACAGGATGTCGAGCCCGTTGTCAGGCGTGCTCAGGAACCTGACGCCGTGTCGATAAAGAGATTTGTTCAGCATTCTTACCGCAGACACCACGCGAGCCCGTATTTTCACGGGCTTGGATGATCCATCCTTGCTACGCGCCGGCGGCGCGAGCAATAGTGTGATTTCCGCCCCCGCAATATCAGGGTATTCACTGCAGATCGCCGTGCCGTCCTGCGAAATATCCTCGGTCTGCGTGCACAGCACTGGTTTGTTATCCGGTTTGTTGAATACAACCGCGGCATTCCATTTCGCCGAGAAACGCTCGCTTTTTCTACGATTGGCTTTCTTGTCCATAAGATCACTCTTCCAATCGTAAGATAAGGCCGAAACGTTTCGGATCAAGCGGCGGATTTGGATCGACGGTTGATGAAATGGAACAACTGTTTTCTTGCTAGGTGGACTTTCTTTGCGGCCTCATTATCGCTCAAGTTGTTGGCATATTGTTCGATGGCATCGGAAGTTATACCGAGTTTGAAATATGCCTCGAAATGGGGAATGGATTTGAGTCGATCCCATGGTGTCATGATTTGATCGTGTGAATAGGT
>CANJQI010000025.1 GCA_947476215.1 Betaproteobacteria bacterium | reverse complement strand
GGCGGGCGTGGGTTCGCTGGGCCATATGGGCATGGAATTATTCAAGTCCGTGGCTGGCATGAAAATCGTGCACGTGGCGTACAAGGGTACCGGCGCGGCCATTACCGATGAACTGAGCGGCTACGTGCAACTCATGTTCAGCGGACCCGGTGCCGTCATTGCGCATGTACAGGCGCGCAAACTCAAGGCCATCGTCGTTGCAAATCCCAAGCGCACCGTGGGTTTTGAAGATGTGCCTACCTTCGCGGAGGCGGGTTATCCGGCGGTCGAAGCTGCGCAATGGTACGGCGTGGTCACCACCGCCGGTACGCCATCGGCCGTGGTGACCAAGCTCAACCGGGAAATCGTGCGTATTCTGAAACTGCCGGATCCGCAGTCGCAGTTTCTGGCGAATGGCTACACGCCGGATTCGAATACACCCGAGCAATTTTCGCAACTGATCCGCAAGGAACTTGCGAAATGGCAAAAGGTCGTGAAGGAAACGGGGATACGAGTTGAATAGTTGGCAAATTCAAACGCTCAACGCGGAGGACGCAGGGGACGCAGCGGTTCGCGGGGGAAGGCTGCGGTAATGGCTGGCGTCCACGGTGCAGGGGCATATGTATCTACACACCTTCGCCCTTGTAGGATGGGTTGAGGCACGAAACCCATCAGCTGCGGCATGTTGAAACGGGCACGGTTTGATGGGTGTCGCCGCGCTCGACCCATCCTACGCCATGACTCCGTGCGCAGGTAAGGGAAAAGATGTGTAGATGCGCATGGTGCAGGGGGATAGCGTCAATGAGATAACGACGTGACTGAAATCATTCGGGCATTTTCAGCCCTGCCGCACGCGCAAGCTCATCTATTTCCGGTATTCGCAGTCGCAACAGACCCTCGGTAAAACGCGCTATTTCATCGTCCGGCGGCAGCAGAAACGGTCTGCGAGGTATGCCGCCCGCGCCCGGCAGTTTGAGCACGTTCAATGACATCTTGATCGATCTGACCGCGCCCCATTTCGCGATGTACAGGATGTAGCGTTTGATGTCAGTGTAGACGCGGCCCAGTTCTTCGAAGTTTCCGCTTTCGTAGAGATCGATATAGCGCCGGTGCGTTTTGGGCAATATGTTGGCGTGCGTATCTATCAGGCCGGTTGCGCCCAGCGTGAGCGTGTGCAGAGACCCTGGAACCGGTACGTATGTCTCGACTTCCCGCTTCAGGTTGTCCTTGAGCCCGATAAAATAATTCTCGTCCAGATTGGAGAAATTCACCGTCACGACGTGCGGATGGCGGTTGCAGACATCGGCGATCAGCGCCGCTGACGGTTTGTAGCCCATCACCGGGTTGGGCGCGAGCGCTACCGGATGCCGGATGGCATCGAGTACATCGTCAAAGTAGGCGATCAATTCAGGATCCGTGGGGCGGTAGCCGTGCGAAGCCGGCCCATAGACATTGACGATGTCTATGCCCGCGCCGATGGCGAGATTCGCGAACTCTATGGTCTCGCGCGCCGTCGCCGAACCCGGCAGGCTGGCGTATACCGGAATGTCACCTTTGCAAACTTCGACACCAATTTCATACGTGCGCCGCAATTCGTCGCGCGTCATGGCATTGCATTCGCCGGAGACGCCGCTCGCCAGCGAAACACCCAGCCGTGCATCGACAAAGCGCTGCAGATATTTGCGGAAAGCATCTTCGTCCAGTGCGCCGGACTTGTTAAACGTGGTCGCGCTACGGCAAAACAAAGTCATGTTAGGCATATCATAACCCTATGATATTAAATAGTATTTAACCGCCAACCGGATGGACGACGCGGGGCTTATTCGCCGCGTATGCCGGCTTCCTTGATCAGCTTGCCGAGGCGGGCGATCTCATATTTCATGGTCGCCGCCATTTCCTCCGGCGTGCTGGCGATGATGTCCACGCCGCCAGTGAAGAATTGTTCTTTGACGTCGGGTTGCCGTAAAGCGCGCACGGTTTCCTGATTGAGCCGCGCAATGATGGCCGGCGGCGTTTTGGCTGGCGCGAACATGCAATATAGCGCGCCGGATTCATAGCCCGGCACACCCGAGGCGGTCGCGGTCGGCAGCCCTGGCGCGAGTGCCGTGGGTTGCGCGGTGGTCACCGCCAGTCCGCGCAGCCGGCCTGACTTGACGTGCTGCGCGACGCTCGACGCGTTCGACACCGCCATCTGCACATGACCGCCGATCAGATCGGACATTTGCGTGGCGCCGTTTTTGTAGGCCACGCGCGTAATGTTGACGCCCGCCATGGATTTGAACAGTTCCGCGGCGAGATGCGTGGCGGTGCCGGTGCCCAGCGAGGCATAGTTAAGCGCGCCGGGCTTCGCTTTGGCGAGCGCAATCAGTTCTTGCAGTGTCTTGACCGGTAACGACGGGTGGACCGCGATCACGTTGGGCGAGGTGCCGACTTTGGTAATCGGCGCAAAATCCCTCAGCGCGTCATAGCCGGTGTCGCTTTGCAGCAGCGGCATGATCCAAACGCTGGCGCCATAGAAAAGTACGGTGTAGCCATCGGGCGCCGCCTTGGCTACGACCTGTCCGGGGATGACGCCGCTCGGGCGATTGTCCACCACCACCTGCTGGCCTATGTTCGCCGTCAGCGCCTGCGCGACGAGACGCGCACCCGCGTCGCCGCCGCTGGCCACTCCGGTGGTGACAAACCTGATCGGTTTTTCGGGGAAGGTTTGACTGCCAGCCAGACCCGGATTGAGCAGCATGCTCGTCGCCAGTATGAGTAGTACTGATAATCTAATCGATGACATGTGTGCTCCGTCGAATCTCGAATTCACTTACAGCGATTTAAGAGTGTCCACGACTTTTCGCTCCAATACCAATCCTTGTCCGCGGCGCAGTTCGCGTTCACGGAATGCGCGCTCCGATGGAATGCGGATCTCGTCGACGTCCGGCCGCCGCGGCGTGGCTTTGATCTTCGCGACGAGTTCCGACATCTGCGCCGGAAAATCCGCATGCGGCAGCATCAGTCCCGGATCGATGACGATGAACAGAAAGCCGTAGTCCTGTACCTGGCCGTTGGCGAACGCTGATCCGGCCAGCAAACCGAGCGCCTGGATCGCGAACGACAGCCCGTATCCTTTGTGGCCTCCGAACGGCACGACCCCGCCGCCATTGAACACCGCCTGGGCATCGCGTGAGGGCAGCCCCTGCCCGTCATAAGCGGCGCCTTCGGGCAGCAGCGCGCCGGTGTGCGCACACAGCACGACTTCGCCCCACATCAGCGACGCCGTTCCCATGTCGAATACCACAGGACCTTGTGTTGAAGGAAAGCCCACGCAAAACGGGTTGGTGCCCAGCGCCGGCTTCATGCCGCCTGCCGGTAGCACCTTCAGCCTGCCGCATGCGGTGTGTATGCCGACCAGACCGGCGCGCGCGATCATTTCCGCATAGTAGGCATTGCGCCCGCTGAAGTAGCTGTTATGAACGCCCACCGACGCAATGCCGTTCGTCTTTGCCTTGGCTATCGCCATCTGCGTCGCGTGATACGCCGTCACGTAGCCAACGTTGCTGCCGCCATCGATCAGCGCCGACAGTGGTGTTTCATGCACAACCTTGAGCGGTTTGCGGGGCCTCCTGCACTTGGGATCGTTGGCCATCGCCAGTATGCGTGGCAGGCCCGCGAAGTGGTACCCGCACAGTGCGTTGTCGATAAGCTGGTCGACGATGATGCTCACGTCTTCATCGATGTAGCCGAGGTGCCGGAGCGCCTGTGCGCCCAGCTGCGTCGCTTCGTCCACCGACATGCGGATGGTGTCCGGTCTGTTGATGTCGAGCAAGTTTGTGTCGGATTTCATGGGCAACGTTTAGTGGCAGCATCCATTATAGGGCCTGATTTTCATGGTTTATGTCGCTATGCAACATGGCAGGCGATCCGGTACCGAAAGCATTGGTTGCGCAAAGCTACTGATTTGCTTCTTTTCGAAATCGAAATTACCGATGCTGGTTTCGCACAGATATCGGAAATTTCCGTCATATGCTCGGTGGTTGATGGGATAATCAATCTGGCGATATGGTCATGTTTGGCGCAAAATGCGGGCTCGATTTTTCCAAACGAAAGATCCCAGGAGGCCATGATGAAAGCACTGGCATTAGTGGCGAGTTTGATTGTCGTGATGTGGTCGGCGCCAGCAGTCTGGGCGCAGAACGTCAAGATCACCCCCTTGGGTACTCATACGGGCGAGTTGTGCGACCGCGACCGAGCCACCATCTTTGAAGACCCCACCGGTGTGCGACTCCTGTACGATGCCGGCCATTCGGTAATGGGCGGCGACGATCCGCGTCTTGGAACGGTGCATGCGGTACTGTTGAGCCACGCCCACGGCGATCACCTGGGCGACCGCAAGATCGTCGCGCTGAATCTTGGCGCTTGTGCAAAGCCCGAGACCATTTCGGCGGCGCCGCACTCGACCACCGCGGAAATCGCCGCGGCGAAAAATGCGTCGCTGGTCATGATATCCAGCGTGGCGCAGTTCGTTGCAAAGAAAGTCGAGAATATTCGCGGCAAGCCCATAGGCGCATGCGCGCTTGACGGCATAACCCTTGCCGCGGAGCAGGCCACGCCGTGCGTCGCTTCCGTGAATTTGGGCGGCACGCGCATCGTCAAGGCGGCGGGCGCTGCGCGCGGCGTCGAAATCACCACGGTGTTTGCATCGCACGACAGCCGGGTGCCGCGTGACCTGTTGACCGATGCCAAGCAAAAGATCATCGTTCCTGACAATCTGAACGTCAACCTCGATCCGCCGATAGGGTATGTCGTCAAATTTACCAACGGATTGCGCGTCTAAATGTCGGGCGACACCGGCGTGCATGGCGAAATGCAGACCATCGTGCGGGGTTTCCATCGGTCCAATCTCGTGCTGATGAATCTCGGCGTGGGCGCTATCATGCCGGACTCCGCGGCTTACGCCATCAATGAGTTGATACGGCCGGCGTCGGTGATCGTCACTCATGTCAATGAAGCTGCGACTTCGGGTGGGGTGGTGCGGCCGAACACCTACACCACGGCATTCATCGATCAGGTCAAGAGCCGCCCCGTTTATCCCGCGCTTAGCGGCAGGACCCTGGAGTTCGACGGCAGAGGCGCCTGCGTGGCGGGCGGGTGCTAGCGTATCAATGTTGCTTGTGAAGGCGGGGCTGCCGTCAAGGTGGTGGCACGGGCGACGACCCAGCAAGCGAATAGGGCAATACACACAGACGCGAGTAATAGGACGCACACGAAGCACGATGCCAGCCCAATCAATGCGGGAAGAATAAATCCTGCGACGAATCTCTGCGAGAAAAGCGCCTGTGAGCTTGTGCAACAAATAGGCGTCGGCGCAAATCAACAGGAGGCGAGTTCCGCATGCAGTACAGGCAAATGGCGCTGACGTAAGGTTTACGCCGGGGGTGCGATCGGTCATGTCGCATGCTGATAACCGGTCTTTTGTGAATAATCGCCTGTGCCAGCCTGCAATTTCTTCGCCGCACTGCGGGCAGGACTTCATAAAGCATCGTAAGTTTTGCATGCCTGCGCGGGCCTTCAAATATGGACTGGACGACGCTCATTCAATATCATGAATTCAGGTGTGTTTCAACCAAATGGCGATGAAGACGGCTCTGACCTTGCTCGTTTACTTCTGCGCGATCGTCGTCACCGGCTGCGCCTATGCGCCACCGCTGCCACCCGGTGCCGGCATTCCATTTGCCGTAATGGGCGACACGCCGTACTCGCAACGCGAGGTGCAAGCGCTTGACGAGCTGATAGCCGAGATCAATACGCAGGCGCTTGAATTCGTCGTGCACGTCGGCGATATCACTTCCGGCGTGGGTCCCTGTACGGACGAATGGTTCCTTGCGAGAAAGAAGCAATTCGAGCGCATCCGTCATCCGTTCGTCCTGATTCCCGGTGACAACGACTGGACCGACTGTCACCGCAGCGGCATGGATCCGCTCGAGCGTCTGAACCGGTTCCGCGAATTGTTTGCGTCGGGCGATGAAAGTCTGGGGCAGCGCAAAATGAAGCTGGAACGCCAGTCCGATGGTCCCCGGTTTTCCGAGTATCGCGAGCATATGCGCTGGCTGGCCGGTAACGTCTTGTTCGTCACGCTGAACGTGCCGGGCAGCAACAACAACCTGGGCCGCAATTCGCGCATGAACGACGAATACCGCCGTCGCATGACGGCGGTGCATGCGTGGCTGGACGAGGCCGCGGTGCTGATGGAGCAAAGACGGCATGCGGGCCTGGTCATCCTGATTCAGGCAAATCCCGATTTCGAATTGAGATCGGCCAGGCCCGCGTCATCCGATGGCTACGCGGATTTAAGGGATGCGTTGCGTGTGTTGTCGCTGCGCCTGCAGCAGCCAGTGATGCTGATACACGGTGACACCCATTACTACCAGCAGAACCATCCCATCATCGACGAAAAAACCGCACAACCGGTACCAAATTTCACTCGCGTCGAGGTCTATGGCTCACCATTTGTACGCTGGTTGCGTGGAGTGATATTTACGTCGGGCAGCATTCCGCTGCACATTGCCCCGGCATTAACGCAGTAGAGTACTCGGAAACTGGTCTATGCGTGCCGTGTGATCTCGACTATTTACCCGCGCTGTCCGGCGTCGGCACGCGCGTCTTCTGCATCAGGAAACCACCGGCGGCCAAAATGATAGCAGTCGACAGAAATACGGTCATGAATCCGAACGCTGCGCCTACGCTGCCGAAGATCAGCGGAATGACCAGGTGCGTGGATTGATTCACCGTTTTACGCAGGCCGGTGGCTTCCGCCACGCGGCCCCGCGGTGTCATTACGTAAATTAACGACATCGAGATCGGCTGGGCACAACCGATGCCCATCCCGATCAGGAAGCCAATGCCGGCCAGTGCGTAGGGATTCACGAAGAATGGCAGCAGCACGAACGCGAGTGCTGAAATAAAAATGGAATAGGTCATGATCTGAGTTTCGGTGAGTTTCTTCACCAGCAACGGGACTATCCCGCGCACCACAAACGTTGCGATCGCCACGGTTCCGATGATGGTTCCGATGGCGGAGGCGGAAAGTCCGATCGAATGTCCGTAGATCGGCAGATAAAACTGAAACAAATCCCACGCCGACGCGATGATGCCACCCGCAATAAACGTGGAACGCAAAGCCGGAATGCGCCACAAATCCAGTATGCTGCCGCGTTTTTCCGCGCTGGAATGTTTGGTCACCTTGGGTAATAGCGTCGGCATGAACCACAGGATCAGTATGGGCGCCAAGGTAAACGCAGCAAGTATCGGAAACACGTGCAGATAGCCGATGTGGTCTATCGCGAATCCGGTTAACAAGGGCCCGAAGAAACTCGCCGTGGAGAAACCCATGCCCGCCAGCGCGTAGTTGCGAGCCCGTTTATCCACGCCACCGATGCCGCCTAAGATCGCCTCCATCGGGATATTGAAAGTTTGATTGAAAAGCCCTACCAGAAACGATACGGCAAAGAGCACGGCGATGCCGGGAGAGGTGACCGGCAGGAGTAGCGCAATGCCCACGCCTGCCGCGCCTATGATCATCGGTACCCGGGTTGCGACCCGGTCGGAAAATTTGCCGATGACGATCGAAAGCAGCGCCGGGCACACCGCGTAGAGCGCCACCAGCGCACCAATCTCGATTTGATTCGCGCCCTGATTCAGCGCGTAGAGCGAAACGGCAACCCGGCTGCCGGTGAAGCCGATATGGACCAACGTGCCCATCAACACAATCAGATATATGGTCATCCGAGAATCAAAGCGGTTGGCGAGGCTGGACACGGGTGGCCCGCTCCATGCATTGGATATTCCAATCGTGGAAATGGCGCGCGACTAGGCATTGATGTTACCACCGGCATGCCACCTGATAATTCGTAACGGTCGCGAAGCCGGCAAGGATCGAACGCCTGTGGCGAAACAATAAACTATTGCCCCATCGAAAGCGTGTTTTTCAACCGAGACGAAGACTTGCAGACGGAGTCTGGTTCTAGCGCACCAGCTTGGTTACTACGGGTGTCGGTTGGGTAAAGCACAACGGTATGAACACCGAATGCCCGCCGGAGCCTCCCGCGACCACGATATGTATGTTTTCCGGTGCATCGGCGCTGGGCACCCAGGTGTCGGGCTTGATTTCGCCGATTATCTTTCGGACATCCATGTGCTCCAGCCCCCGTTCTTCCATCCACGTTTGCGCGACTTCGTCCATGTAGCCCTTGGGACGAACCTTCGAATGCTCGAACAGGTAGTCTCTCGCGCTTTCCTTGGAAAAGCCGTCCTCGGCGATGACGCGGGCATGCTCCGGATTGAGTATGATCAGCGCATATCCATGCGAGCGCGGGCTGCCGCCGAGCGCGATCATGCGAGCTATGCTGGCCAGCACATCGCGTCCCCGTTGAGGAAAGGGCCGCAGATTCATGGTGCCGCCGGCGCCGAACGCCGACACGGCGCTAGCGTTGCGGTCGTATCCCCGGTCGGCATGAAAAGGCGCCCACGGACTCTTGTCTTCGCTCTCCGCGAAGCAAAAGGAATAGTTGCCGGGCTGCCCGTGCGTGGCACGCCGCTCGCCACCGCCGATGTTGATCAGTATGAGCCGTAATGCACGACCGATGACGGCGTTGGCGCGCGCGCCATATCCCAGGCAGGAAGAACCGCTGTTGACCTCCAGCGCCCTGGCTATCGGCCCATGCACCATCAGCAACGGCGTTGTCGGATGGGTGGTGTTTTGTATGCCGTAGAGATTGAAACTCTCTTCGATGCATGCTTCCACGGCGGCAATGACCACCGGCAGATGCTCCGGCAAGCATCCGGCCATCACCGCATTGGTGGCGATCTTCTCGACCGTGGCCACCCCTGACGAGGGCGGCACGATACCTATCACCTCCTGCGCATCGCGACCCGATGGGGCGATCATCGCATCCACCAAATCCGGCGTGGGTGGAATGATGGGCAGGCCGTCCGTCAAACCCATGCGGTAGAACTGGTCGTTGGTCTCCTGAACCGAGTCCGGCGACAGTAATTTGCCGGGAGCGGACATTTAGCGTCGTCCGCCCGCGCTTAGGCGCGGTGCCGTTTCCGTCGTCTTGGTCAGGCCTCTCATGACCTGATCGAGCACGCCATTGACCCGCGTGCTGATGTCTTCGCGGCTCAAGCCACTCCACGAGAAAGGATGGGGTATCGTGGCTATCATGAGGTCGGGAACGCCAAGAGCCTTGGCCAGGCTGCGCGCGGCGGGCGCGAACGCGGTGCTGCACACCAGCGCGGTCGGCACGTTTCTTTTTTCAAACTCAACCGAATCGTGGGTACACCACGATGCGCACCCCCCTCAATCCCCGAGACCAGTCACCACCGCGTCGCACGATGCCGCCAGCTCCGCCAGCATTTCCTTGGGTACGGGGCGCGGCACTATCGGTTTCATTCGTTCCACGATGCGCACAGTGGGGCACTGGGCGCGCAGTAACTGCGCGAGATCCACCAAAAACAGATTGAAGTTCGGTTTGCCGTTGTCGAGCAGGCCGATCGTTTTGCCGGCCAGGGTGTCGAGGCGGGGTGCAAGCGCTCTCGCGCCTATCTGGGGGGTTCCCCTTGGATCCATGAGTTCCCGAAGCGCTCCGTTCATTTCATGTCTCCTCGTTTTTGTCGGGACAATGTCCGCACTGACCATAGCATGGTGGTTTCGGGCAAGTCAACAAACGATAATTGACCACGATACGTACCGTCGTTACACTGAATAATGTCCGTTGCTGACGATCAATCCGATTAACTCATGAGAGATAGTCCAAGAGGGTATGTGAGCTGCTTCATGTTGTGTGCTGAAATCATGCGGCGTCCGACTGCGACGATTATCCTGCCTGCAATGGGTTGCCTATCAATGCTCAGCGCGTCTGGGCTCAGCGCCCAGCAATACCCGACCAAGGCCGTTCGCCTGATACTGCCGTATGCCGCTGGCGGCGGCGCCGACATATTCGCGCGCATCATCGGTCAGAAACTGAGTGTCGCCCTCGGGCAGCAGGTGATCATTGATAATCGCGTCGGCGCGGGCGGAAACATCGGCGCCGCGTTTGCCGCGAAAGCCGCGCCCGATGGATATACGTTGTTGTTCCTGCCGCAGCCCCTTGCCGTCAATGCCAGTCTGTACAGCAACCTTACATTTGATTTGGCGAAGGACTTTTTGCCGATCACATTGATGGGATCAACGCCGCTGATATTGATTGTCCATCCCTCATTGCCGGTGCGGAACTTGAAAGAACTGGTTGCGTTGGCGAAGTTGCGCCCCGGCCAGCTTTATTATTCGTCGAGTGGAAATGGCGGTTCGCCGCATCTTGCGGCTCACTTGTTCAGCAGCATGGCCGGAATCAATGTCGTGCACGTGCCTCACAGGGGCAATACTGAAGCGACGACGGGGGTGCTGAGCGGACAAACGCAATTCATGTTTTCGCCCATCAACGCGGTCGCGCCCCAGGTCAAGGCGGGCAGGCTGCGCGCGCTCGCGATCACCAGCGCCAAGCGCGCCGCGCCGGCGCCGGAATTACCTACGCTGGCGGAATCCGGCCTGCCGGGCTATGTGGTGGACGTCTGGTATAGCGCGGTCGCTCCTGCCGGGACACCCAGGGAAGTGATCGCCAGGCTGCACGCCGAGATTCTGAAAGTTCTCAATATGCCGGACGTCAAGGAGCAGGTATCCAGTCAGGGCACCGAGCTGATCAGCTGCACACCCGAGGAACTCGCGGCATTCCTCAGGGCCGAGCTCGCCAAGTGGGGAAAGGTGGTCAAGGAGACGGGCGTGCGTATAGACTGAGTTGCAACGGCTGTTCGAATTGTTGAGCCAGTTTCAGAAGTTCGTTTTTTTTCACGGGTAATCCGTTTAAGCGAGTCCTTTTTCGACGAAAGGTCAGGATATGGCAAAGAAAGCTGGAAAAACTGAAAAAAAGAGCGCAAAGAAAGTTCTCGAGCAAGTTTCAAATGGAAGGGGTTTTATCAACGTTACACATAAGGTCTTGTCCAGAGAAGACCCGAAAATGCTTGAGCTTACACATCAGATGTTCATGCATGTCATGCATGAACGAAAGGCGCTATCGCTTAAGGTCAAGGAGTTGCTGGTTATGGCCATTAATGCGTCTCTTCTTTATTACACTGGTACCCGGGCGCACATGCAGCTTGCTCTGAAGGCCGGCGCTACGAAGGAAGAGGTTTTCGAGGCGCTTGAGGTGGCTTCCTGGCCAGCCGGGATACATGTATTGCGTACATGCCTGCCGATCTATGAGGAGGTGATGGAGGAAATCAGGCAGCATGGCAAGTCAAAAATAACGTAAGCCTGCACTTGCAGAGTGACGTTGCTGGTCCGCTGGATCTTCACTGAGGGGAGGCGCATGATTCTTCCAATCAAACCCGTTGCGGCTCTGATGCTGGCTTACTGGGCCGCGTTTGGCGTGGCGGAGGCGCAGCAATATCCGACCAAGGGCATACGCATCGTCGTTCCAACAGTACCGGGGGGGGCCGGGGATTATACGGCGCGCTTGGTTGCGCGATGGATGTCAGATGCGTGGGGCCAACCGGTCATCGTGGACAACCGACCCGGCGCCGCAGGCAACATCGGTGCCGACATTGTGGCCAAGTCGGTGCCCGATGGCTACACGTTGCTGATGCCTATCACGTCTTTCCCGATCAATCCGAGCCTGTATCCCAAGCTTCCGTTTGATACGCTCAAAGACCTTGAGATGATCGCGAAGGTTGCCTTGGGACCGCTCATTTTAGTCATCACACCGTCATTGCCGGCGACGTCTGTCCAGGCGCTTATCGAGCTCGCCAAATCCAGACCGGCACGGCTCAACTATGCCAACTCTGGCAACGGCACGAGCGCTCATTTGGCCGGTGAACTGTTCAAGAAGATGGCCGGAGTGGATATCGTCAGCATTTACTACAAGGGCGGTGGCCCGGCTATCGTGGATGTCATAACAGGTCAGGTGCAGATTTACTTTTCGACCATACCGGCGGCGATCGAGCACGTGAAGTCGGGACGGCTGCGGGCACTCGGCGTGACCAGCCTGACGCCTGTTCCCGAGTTGCCCAATGTCCCTGCGGTTGCGGAAGCGGGCGTGCCGGGTTTCGAGGTAAGTGTTTGGTTCGGGATTCTGGGGCCAACCGGGATAGCGTTGTCAGTCAAGCGTAAGATTAATCAGCATATCGTCAAGAGCGTGCAAACCGCCGAGGCACGCGAGCGTCTCGCCGTGCAAGGGCTCGTTCCAGGTAGTGGCGGGCTAGACGAGTTGCGGGAATTTCTGCGCTCCGATATCGCAAAGTGGAGCAAGGTCGTGCGCGAGTCGGGAATAAAGGCGGAATAAGACAGTTACGCAAGTATGGGGTCTTTCATTATCGTACGATAATGAAAGACCTGACACCGCGCTCGCGCGGACAATAAAAGGTGGAGCAAGCACGAGGAGATATCATGCCGGGACCGCGTTACATAACGGGGATGCTTTTGATCGCAGCGATGTCCCGCGCGGGCGTCGTATCAGCCCAGAGCTATCCGCTCAAACCCATCCGTATCGTCACCTCACCGGCAGGCGGTGGTACCGATCTGCTGGCGCGCCTGGTCGCGCAGGGCATTTCGGGTCCGCTCGGACAGCAGGTCGTGGTGGACAACCGGCCGGCCGGACTGGTCGGTGAACTGGGCGCCAAGGCGCCGCCCGACGGTTATACCCTGCTCGCCGCCGCCAGCTCGGTCATGCTGGGTCCACTGCTGCAAAAGTTGTCCTACGATCCGGTGCGCGATTTTGCGCCCGTTACCCTCGCCACCGTATCGCCCAATCTGCTGGTGGTGCATCCCTCCGTACCGGCGAAGTCCGTCAAAGAACTTGTCGCTCTTGCAAAAGCAAGACCGGGGGTGCTCAACTATGCCACCGGCGGATCGGGTTCTTCAGCGCATCTGGCGGCTGAACTGTTCAAGAACCTGACGGCTACCAATATCGTCAGCATCCCGTACAAAGGCACTGCGCCCGCCACCACCGATCTGATCGCGGGCCAGATTCACGTGGCGTTCCTTTCCCCGGGCTCGGTGGTGCCGCATATCAAATCAGGCCGGCTCAAAGCGCTGGCGGTCACGACCGCCGAGCCGTCCATCCTGTTCCCTGGTTTGCCCGCCATCGCTGCAACGGTGCCCGGTTACGAAATGTCGGCGAAGGCAGGCATAGTCGCGCCGGCCAGCACGCCGGCGGCCATCATTAACCGGCTGAACCAGGAAATCGTCAGGGTGCTCAAGCAGACGGACGTAAAAGAGAAACTATTCGACCTGGGCGTGGAAGCGGTCTCCACTACGCCGCAGGAGTTTGCCGCCATGATCAAATCCGAGGTAACCCGGATGGGCAAGCTGATCAGCGATTCCGGCATCAGGGCCGATTAGATATAACAAACAAGAGTGTGATACGGTTCGGCACGCGCTGACAGAGAGGTTCCGATGGACACCGAAAGGATCAAAGTAAAGATAACCGAAACCGGCGCGATCATGGACGTCGTGGTCTACAGCAAGCGCGCCAGCCAGCTACAGGTCGTGCTCGGCGCAGGCGTGCACAGCGTCAAGTGCGATTTGGTGCCGACCCGAAGCGGCATGGCCTATGTCGGGAGCGTGATGGGGCGGGAGATCATCTACGAACGCAGTCGCGATCAGGTGCAGGCCGACATCGACAGGCTCAACCCAGCGCTGCGCGAATCCTCCAGAAAACGGTAATTGCAGGCTTGAGGTCTTTCATTATCACATTTCGATATTCTTCGCGGCTTCGATGTTTTAAACCAACCTGCTCACCTTCGTGTAATGCACGCCGAAATGTTTCGCGATGTCCGCCATAGTTGCTCGCCTGAGAGATAGGCCGGCGCGACCGCCTCGTCACGGTTGTGTGCACTGTCAAACTGTGACAATGCACGCGTGAACGCGCCGCTGCGCGCTCGGGATTTCGGTCAAGGATGGCTGCTTTTCCAATATGCCGGACGTCAAGAGGCAGGGATCCAGTCAAGGGGCCGTGTTGATCAGCCGCACACCTGATAATCTCGTGGCAATCCTTAGAGCTGAGCTCGTCAAGTGGGGCGGGGTTGTCAAGGATACCGTCGTGCGCATAGGCTGAAATTTGGTCGTTTCACCCACTTCTTCGAGCAGGTAAATCTGTCCGCGCGGAGGTACTAGCATTCCGGCCATTCGGCGTCGTCCACCTTCGGGAAGAGCGGCCGCCATCCGTTGCTGCATTGAACCGAAACCCTATATGATGCGGTCGAACTCGAGGGCGAAATGACGCTGGTCATGGATGATCGCCGCAACGTTTCAAGGGGGAGGCGGAAAATGATGAATTGCGTGCGGTATTTCGATGTCCGCGTATGCACTGAACGCGAAGCGGCCGCGCTGCTGGGCGTGGCGCTGGCCAGTGTGGCCGCCGGCGCGTGCGCGGCCGAGGGCGCGAGAGCCTATCCGGTGAAGCCGGTGCGCATCATGGTCGGCTCGCCCGCCGGCAGCGGTTCGGACCTGCTGGCGCGCAGCGCGGCACAGAAGCTCACCGAGCGCTGGGGACACACGGTAGTGGTCGACAACCGCGCGGGCGCGGCCGGCGGCGTCGCGCTCGAAACCGCGGCGAACGCCGCTGCCGACGGCTACACGCTGGCCACGCTCAGCGCACAGAACCTCACGGCGATGCTGCTGAAGACGATCTCGGTCGACATTCCCAACGTGTTCGCGCCGGTCGCGCAAATGATGGGACAGCCGTACCTGCTAGTCGTCACGCCGTCCTTGCCGGTCAATTCTGTCAAGGAACTGGTCGTGCTGGCCAGGGCTCGGCCGCTGGTATACGCATCGAGCGGCGTCGGCTCGGTCGTGCATCTGGGCATGGAACTGCTCAAATCGCTGACCGGCGTGGACATGTCGCATGTGCCGTACAAGGGCAGTGGCCTGTCGATGATAGACGTCATGGGCGGGCGCGTGCATTGCGCGATCACCAACACGCTGACTGCGGGGCCGCTGGTCAAAAACGGCAGGATACGCGCGATCGCGATTACCAGCGCACAGCGCAAGTCTGTGTTTCCCGATTTGCCCACGGTCGCCGAATCCGGCGTGCCCGGTTACGAACTGAACAGCTGGTACGGCATGCTGGCGCCGCTGAAGACACCGTCGGCGCTGGTGCGCGCGTTGAACGCCGACATCAACGCGATCATGAATTCGGCCGAGATCCGCGAGAAGCTAGCCGCGGACGGTGCGGAAGCGGCGCGTGCCAACACCCCGGTGCAGTTCAAGCAGATCATCGACCGCGAAGTCGCGCGCTGGCAGAAGGTGATCGCGACCATGCCGATCGACAAGTAGCAGCTGCAGTTTCCAGGTTCAATCAACAGGTAGGTGGCGCTGATGAAAGTCTATGAAGCCGTAGCGAACGCGTTTATCAAGCAAGGCACGAGGACGGTATTCGGCCGGCTTGGTGACGGTCAGATGACATGGTGGTCGGAGATTGCGAAGCATTAGACCGTGAAAATCGTCGATGTCCGCGACGAAGGTGGCGCTCTCACCATGGCCAAAGGATCGGCCATGGCCACCGGTGAGGTCGGCGTGTGCAATTGCACGCAGGGGGCCTGCGCCCATGACGACAAAAGCGCGCTGCAGAACATACAGGAACTCGATACACTTGCGTTGCAGGCGGGCGACCCACTACCCACTACCCATGGAAAACAAGAGAAAACACGAGGAGAGAACAATGAACGAGAACACAGTTACCATTCTGGCGCACGGAGACGTCCTTCCCGACCGGCCTAGTCCGGAGTACCTGTTCGAGCTGGTGCTGCCCACGCTCAAGCAGGCGGACATCCTCTTCGGCCAGCTCGAAGCCCCGCTGTCGGATAAGGGCGAGCCTCAGTTGCACATGGCCCCGGTCAGAAAGGTGCCGGCGGATCGAGTCTCGGCGCTCGCGGCAGCCGGCTACGACATTTTGTCATTGGCCGGCAACCATCATCTTGACCGTGGCGAGGCGGCCTTCTTTGAGACTCTAGACGTGCTGGCAAAGAACAAGATAGCCGCGGTGGGCGCGGGCAAGAATATCGAGGAAGCCAGAAAACCGGTGATTTTCGAGCGTAAAGGCATCAAGATCGGATTCCTGGCTTACTGCTCCGTCCTGCCCAAAGGGTATGACGCCAAGCCCGACAAATCGGGCTGCGCCCCGTTACGGGCTACGACCTTCTACGAGCAGATTGACTGGCAGCCCGGCACGCCGCCGCGCATCGTCACGCAGGCCGACAAGAACGACATGGCCGCCATGGTCGAGGACATCAAGAAGCTGAGGCCGCAAGTAGACATACTATTTGTATCCATGCACTGGGGCGTCCATTACGTTCCGGGCGTCATCGCCATGTACCAGAAGGAAGCAGGCTACGCTGCCCTGGATGCCGGGGCGGACCTGATACTCGGCCACCATGCCCACATCCTCAAGGGCATCGAGGTCTACAAAGGGAAGGTCATCTTCTACAGCATGTGCAACCTGGTCATGCCCAATGTGCCGGGTCGCAAAGGCAGCATGGGCCATTCTCACTACAACATCAAGGACGACCCCGAGTATCCCGACTATACCTTTCCCGTGGACTCGCGCAAGACGATGATTGCCAAGATACTGGTTTCGGGCAAGAAGATCGAGCGGGTTTCCTTCCTGCCGGTGTGGATCAATAAGCATGCTCAGCCCGAGGTGTTGCCGCGCTCCGACAAGCGCAGCGATGAGGTGTTGAGTTACATGGAGTGGTGCTGCCAGAGCCAGGGCCTCAACGCCAAATTGACCCGGGACGGCGACGAGATCGTGGTGACGTAGGGCTGTCCCTGGGTTCCACTATGAATCGCTGACTCGTTTGCCACGAGCCGGCTATGGGTGTCCTGCATATTCTCGCGCGGCCATGGTGTTTGCCTATTTTCCGGGCGCGTCGAGAACAGGCACGCCCGCTTCATCCAGCAGGCGCGCCCATCGCGTAAATTCCTGCTTCATGTGCACCGCAAATTCGGCGGGCGTGCTTTGCATGGGCTGCATGCCGTTTTCTTGCAGCCGGCGCTTTACTTCTTCGGTGCTTGCGATGGCCTGGATTTCGCGATCAAGTAGGGCGATAGTCGCCGGTGGCGTCCCCGCGGGCGCGACTACGCCCATGGCGGGGTTGATGTTGTAGCCTTCAAAACCGCACTCAGTCATTGTCGGCACGTCGGGCAACACGGGTACGCGTTTGGCGGTTGTCACCGCGAGGCTCCTGACTTCACCGGCGGCGAGGTGCGAACGTGCGGTCAGTATCGCGTCGAACATCAACTGCACTTCCTCGCCTTTCATTAGTGCTTTGCCGGCAGCCACGTGGCCCTTATAAGGTACATGCCCTATATCGATGCCGGCCATGCGGCGGAAAATCGCGCCTGCGATATGCGGCGGCGTGTCGCTGCCGCTCGACGCATATTTAAGCTCGCCCGGATGCGATCTCGCATAGGAGATCAATTCCTTCATGGAACCTATGGGCAGCGACGGATGAACCACCAGCACGTTGGCGACCGACGCGAACAGGGACACCGGCACAAAAGCATGGACCGCATCGAACGGCAGTTTGCGGTAGAGCGCGGCATTGATGTAGTACGAGCTTCCGGCGATGGTGAGCGTATGCCCGTCAGGAGCGGCGCTGGCTGCAATCAGCAAGCCCACGTTCATGCTCATGTTTTCCATGGTCACCGGCGTGTTCCATCGCTCGCCGAGTTTTTCCCCCACGAGTCGCGCGCCCATGTCGACAGGGCCACCGAGCGCTCCTGGCACGATGATGCGCAGGCCACGGCTGGGAAATCCGCCATTGCTGATGAGTTCTGCTGTTGACAGAGTTTGTGGGGCCAGATGTTGGTCATTGTCCATTACGGGGAGTTCCTTAGGCTCTAATGATTAGTTTCACTGTTACGGAGTTTACACCGGCAGTCGCGTGACATTCCCGAGTGTAGGCTGACAGTTTCCGAGGCATGCGAGGTTAAAGCAGCCAAAGTGCGCATCGTCTTACCACGGTGAGATTGACCGCGGGTCCGGTGAACCCTATAGTTGCGGGCGCATAAACAGTAGCGAATATCCAACGTCGGATTGACGTTGACTGAACAGAGAGAATATCGAATGAGCGGACCTACCGGAAAAACCTACGAATTTGAAATGCAGGACATCGAATATTTGCGCCATGGCAAAGATGGATTGCTTGCGCGCTGGTATCAACCCTCGGGCGACGGGCCGTTTCCGGCGATGGTCGAAGTGCACGGTGGCGCCTGGACCAAATTCGACCGCACCCGCGGCAAGGGGCTGCATGAAGCCCTGGTGAAGAGCGGTGTCGTGGTGTTGTCACTGGATTTTCGCCAGGGCAAGACCGGACCTTTCCCATGCTCCTCGGCGGATATCAACTATGGCATACGCTGGCTCAAGGCCAATGCCGCACGCTTCAAGATTCGTCCCGACAGAGTCGGCATTTCGGGCAATTCCAGCGGCGGCCAGTTGGTGATGCTGGGCGCGATGAAGCCACACGATGCGCGTTTTGCCGCAATTCCGTTGCCTGCGGGATCTCCCCAGGTTGATGCGACCGTAGGCTGCGTGGTGACGCTGTGGCCGGTGATCAATCCGCTCGGCCGTTATCGCATGGCCAAGCGTGAACTGGCCAAACCGAATCCGCAGGACTTCGCCGCGCATCTAGTCGAGTGTCACGACGACTATTGGGGCAACGAAGAAACGCAGCGCGAAGCCAATCCCATGCTGATTCTGGAGCGCGGCGAGAAGGTGTTGCTGCCGCCGGCGCTGTGGTTACAGAGTTCACAGGACGAGATACACGACTATCACGATCCGGAATCCAATTCCACGCAGAACGAGGCGGAGCGTTTTGCGTCGAATTATCGTAAGGCGGGCGGCGATCTGATCCTGAAATATTTCGATGCACCGCCGTTATTTACCTCGTTGCATCCGACACTGCCTGCCTCGCTCGAGGCATTCGACGATATCGTCAAATTCGTGCATAAGCATCTTCCGATGGTCCATGGTGCCGGTGCGTATGGATAAAAACTGAAATGGGGGCAGCGATGTTAAGCAGGAAATTGGCGGTCTGCGTGATCGCAGCGAGCGCGAGCACATTTTGTCCGGGGCCGGGCTACACCCAGCCCTATCCGCACAAGCTGATTCGTATCGTCACCACGGACACCGGCAGCAACCTCGATATCGTGACGCGCGTGGTTGCCCAGTCGCTTACCCCCAGTCTTGGGCAGCCGGTGATCGTGCAGAACCGGGCCGGCGTGCTCGCCATAGACACCGTGATCAAGGCCGGGCAGGACGGCTATACGCTGCTCGTCCTCGGCACCGCGGTATGGATCATTCCGCTGATGCAGAAAGTCACTTTCGATCCGATGCGGGATCTGACGCCGGTTACGCTGGTCGCGAATGCGCCGTTGTTTCTGTTTACGCATCCGTCTGTCCCGGCGAAGACCGTGCGCGAGTTGATCGCGGTGGCCAAGGCCAGTCCCGGCACGCTCAACTACGGCATGGCGGGCGCCGGCGCATCCAACCACCTTGCGGCCGAGTTGTTCAAGAGCATGGCAGGCATCGATCTCCTGCGGATTGCGTACAAGGGCAGCGGTCAGGCCATGGCTGCCCTGATGGCCAACCAGGTTCAGATCGTATTCAGTTCGGCACCTACGGGCATACCGCACGTCGCGACCGGCAGGCTTAGGGTGCTGGCGGTCGGGTCGACCAAGCCTTCCGTGCTGGCGCCCGATGTACCCACGATGGCGGCATCCGGTGTGCCCGGTTTTGAAGCGGGGTCTACGATAGGTATGTGGGCGCCCGCACATACGCCCAAGCCGGTTATCGATCGGCTGGCAAACGAGATGCAGCGTGTGTTAAACGCCGCGGACGTGAAAGAGAAGTTTCTGAGCAACGCCACCGAAGCGGTGGGCGGCACCCCTGCCGAGGCCGCCGCCTACATCAAGAATGACAGCGCCAAGTGGCGCAAGCTGGTCAAGGAAGCGGATCTGCGCATCGATTGAAGCTGCTCGCGCCGGTTTGCCGCCGCTAGTTACGACAAACCAGCGGTTTCCTACCGGCTCTTGGACAGAAACTTCGCGATGCCCGCCTGCAGTTCCGGCGAACCCATGAATGCCACACGCATCGCGCGCGCCGCTTCTATGCCGTGATCGAAATCGAGTTCAGCGATTTCATTGAACGCGCGCTTGCCCATGCTCATGGTTATCGGTCCTATGGTGGCGAGCTGCTGCGCCAGCTTGTCGACTTCGGCGTCGAGATCAGCGTCAGGGACGACGCGGTTAATGAGGCCCATTTCCGCTGCCTCGCTTGCCGTTATGGTGCGACCCGTCAGCGCCAAGTCGAGCGCATGACGACGGCCCACCGCGCGTACCAGCGACGGCAGTATGAATAAGGGGAAAAGTCCGATCTTTGCCTCCGGCGTGCCGAAGGTCGCGGACTCGGATGCAATGGCAAAATCACAGGAAGCCACGATGCCGCAGCCGCCGGCGAGCGCCGGCCCCATCACGCGGCACACGATGGGTTTCGATAAACGCGCCAGTGTACGATAGAGCGCTGCCCACGGTTCTCCGCTTTGCCAGTGTTCGGTCGGCATCGCGGTGGTGGTCGCCAAAAATTCACGCAAGTCGCCGCCCGATGAGAACGAGTTACCTGCACCGGTCAAAATGATCGCCCGCGCCTGCGGGTCGGATTCCGCTTCCAGCAGCCGTGCCGTCAGGCGCGCGGCGGTTTCAGTGCCTATTGGGTTGCGTCGTTCCGGAAATGAAATAACGATGCGGGCAATATTCGAGGCCACGCTCAGTTCCACCTGCGTGGTCGCTTCTTCATCGGACATGCTTGCTCTCCTTTGCGGTCGATTCATGTAAAGGCATATACTACTCATTTACCCTTTGCGCGTGTATGGCTTTGACTCAGGACGCGCTCACAAAACGACGTTTACACGGGAATTGCATCATGAGTGACGTACCAAAAAGCGTGGATATTCATGAAGAAGGTCCGCGCGAAGGCTTTCAGATCTCGGTCAAACCGATTGCGACGACCGAGAAGGTGAAATTGATCGAAGCGCTGGCAGAATCCGGCGTTAAACAGATAGACAGCGTGGCTCTGGTCGACCCAAAACGGGTTCCCGGCTGGGCCGATGCCGACGATGTGGCGCGGTTGATACGCAGGCGTCCCGGCGTGCGTTATACGGGACTGTGGCTCAACTATCGCGGCCTCGAACGCGCCGCCGCGTTGCCGCTCGATATCATCGGCGTCATCCGCATTACGGCCTCCGAAACATTCAGCGTGCGAAACACCAATCGCACCATAGCCCAGACCATAGACGAACAGCGCAAATGGCTGGGTTTCTACCGCGAGCGCAATATTCCGCTGGAGTGGGGCTATATCATGACTGCCTTTGGCTGCAATTATGAAGGCGACATCGCGCCCGAGAAGGTCAAGGCGATGGTCACCCAGCTCGTTACTCTGGCGGATGAGTTTGGATACCCGCTGCCCGGTGTGGTGCTGGCGGACACCGTGGGCATGGGCACGCCGCAAAAGGTGCAGCGTGTCATCGGCATGATACGTGAGACATGGCCGAACCTGCAGCTCGGAACGCATCTTCACGATACGCGCGGCACGGGTCTTGCCAATGCCTGGGCGGCGCTGAGCCTGGGTGTGCATCAATTCGATACCACGGTCGGCGGGTTGGGCGGTTGTCCATTCGCATCGAGTAAAGGCGCGCCGGGTAATATCTGCACCGAGGACTTTGTTTACATGTGCGAGGAGATGGGCATCGCGACGGGAATTGATCTTGAGCGATTGATCGAGTGTGCACGACTCGCGGAAACAATTGTCGGCCACCCGTTGTCCGGCAAGGTGATGAAGGCGGGTACGCGGCCGAAGTCGCTGGCGGCGTGAGTGGCGTGCATCGCATTGGCAGGCTGTCGCTGAGCGTTCGGTTGGCAAGATCGTAATATTCAGGCGAATCATGAGCATCCCCAGTTCCCGAACGCCGAGCGCCACTTTGTCGGCGGTATTCGAACCCAGTTCCATCGCCGTTTACGGTGCATCTTCCGATCCCAATAAGATCGGCGGCCGGCCGCTGCGCTATTTAAAGGAACTGGGTTTCAAGGGCAAGCTCTACGCCATCAACCCGGCGCGTGACACTGTGCAGGGCGTGCGTGCGTATCCCGGCGTTGCGGCCATCGATGGCGATCTGGACCTTGCGGTCATTGCTGTGCCTGCGGAGAGTGTGCTGGCCGCGCTTCAGGATTGCGTTGTCAAAGGCGTTAAGGGTGCGGTGGTGCTTTCGTCCGGATTTTCGGAAGTCGGCAGCAAGGGCGCGCAGATGCAGGCCGCGATCACGGCGCTCGCTCGGTCCAGCGGCATGCGCATACTCGGGCCGAACTGTCTCGGTTTTGTAAACGGCGCACAAGGGATCAGCGTTACGTTTTCGCCGTCACGCGAGCTGCGCTGGCCGCAACTTGGAACGATAGGGTTTGTCACGCAAAGCGGCGCATTCGGTTCGCACTCCGCAGCCGTGTGTTGTAACCGTGGCCTCAATCTGGGTATGTGGATTACCACCGGTAACGAAGCCGACATCGATATCGCCGACTGCATATTGTTCCTCGCCGAGGACAGCCATACGGCGGTGATCGCCGGATACATCGAGGGATGCCGTGACGCGCCCAAGCTGGCGGCTGCGCTCGATTGCGCACGCCGCAACGGCAAGCAGGTTGTGCTGCTCAAGGCGGGTACCAGCGATGCAGGCGTGGCGGCGGTCGCCTCGCATACCGCGGTGCTGGCGGGACGCGATGAACTGTTCGATGCCTTTTTGCGTCAGCACGGCGTGATACGTGTGCGCTCGGTCGATGAGTTGCTGGACACCGCTTACGCCTGCGCGCCGGGCATCTGGCCGGCCAGTGCGCGCGCCGCGATCATTTCGACTTCGGGTGGCGTGGGCGTGATCATGGCGGACGCCGCGATCGACGGCGGCCTGATCGTCGATCCGCTGCCAGTGGCGGCGCAAGACAAGATACGCGCCATGATACCGTTTGCAGGCACGCGCAATCCGATCGATACGACCGCGCAGATGGTCAACGACATTACGCTGGTTTCGAAGTGCTTCGAAGCGGTGATAGAGGGCAGCGACACCGATATCATAGTGACTCACATGTCGTTCATCGGTTACGACACGGCGCTCATGGATGAATTGTCAGGTCCGCTGTTTGCATTGCGGCGCAAGTATCCCGACAAGCTGTTCATCCTGTCGATGCTGTGCGAGATGAATATGCGCCGGCGTTTCGAGGACGCGGGATTCCTCTTGTTCGAAGACCCGTCGCGGGCGGTTCAGGCCGCGGTCAAGTGCAGCATGGCCGCGGAGTTCGTGCGCGAGGGTGTTGCGCCCGTGGATGCCGTGGACAAAGCGGCGATGCCTGTCATGCGGCGTGCAATGTCGAATGAATACGAGGTCAAGAAAATGTTGCGCGCCGCCGGCATACCTGTTGCTGCGGAAGCCGTGGTCACCAGCGTTGAGGAGGCCGTTGCGCAGGCGCGCGCCATCGGTTTTCCGGTGGTGATGAAGGTGGTCTCGCGCGATATTCCGCACAAGACGGAAATGGGCGGCGTGTTGCTGAACGTCGCCTCGGTGGAGGCTGTCGCGGCCGGGTTTCAAGAATTGCATGCGCGTGCGCGGGTCGCTGCGCCGCATGCCACACTGGAAGGCATACTGGTTGCCCGACAAATTGTTGGTGGTGTCGAAACCATCGCGGGCATAGTGAACGACCCGGTGCTGGGGCCGTTTGTCATGTTCGGGTTGGGCGGAATTTTTACTGAAGTTTTCAGTGACGTAGTGTTCAGACGCGCGCCATTCGGTATCGGACAAGCCGGTAAAATGATACGTGAGCTGCGTTCGTTCAGTGTGCTGGACGGCGCGCGTGGCCGGCCGCGCGCCAACCTCGCGGCGCTTGCCGAGACTTTATGCCGGCTGTCGCAGCTGGCGGCGGCTAATGCCGGCACGATAGAGAGCATGGATATCAATCCGCTCATCGCATGTCCGGACGCCGTTTATGCCGTCGATGCGATGGTGGTTGCGTCCATTGAATCGGCACAGGAGAGTAAACGATGAGTCTTGAAGAACAATTATGCAATCACATTGCGGCGTGCCGCTATGAAGACCTGCCGCCCGAGGCCATCAAGGCCGCCAAGGTCAGCATACTCGACACGATAGGCTCCATGCTTGCGTCCACCACCAACTCGGATGACTGCGTCAAGATGGCCGCCTTCGCCCGTCAGTTCGGCGGCACGCCCGAAAGCACGGTGATCGGATTTGGCGACCGCCTGCCCGCACCCATGGCGGCGCTGGTCAACGGCGCGCTGTGCCATCCGCTCGATTACGACGATGTGCATGAGCTGGCCAAGAGTCACCCGACCGCGCAGACACTGCCCGCGGCGCTGGCCATGGCGCAACGTGCCGGCAATGTCAGCGGCCGTGATCTGATTACCGCGGTAGCTGTCGCATCCGACGTGGCGCTGCGCATTGCACTGGCGGTCGACGCCGGCCCCACCGAGCACGGCTGGCTGGGTTCCGCCGTTTACGGACCCTTTGGTGCCGCGGTTGCAGCCGGCAAGGTCATCGGTCTATCGTCAGAAGCGATGCGCCATGCAATCGGCATGGCGTTCGCGCAGACCGGCGGCTCGCGGGAAATGGCCGAAGGATGCTCGCTGCGCGGCGTACGCGATGGATTTTCAGCCAAGACTGGTGTGGTGTCGGCGCTGCTGGCGCAACAAGGCTTGACGGGGCCAGGACAGTTTCTCGAAGGCCGAGCGGGTCTCTATAACCTGTACTTTCGCGGCAAGTACACGCCTGCGCGTCTGGTCAACAACCTCGGAAAAGTCTACGAAGGCGCGAACGTCAGTTACAAGGTATGGCCTGCCTGCCGGCTGACGCACACTTACATTGAGGCATTGATGACCGTGATGCGGGAACAGAAACTCGCGGCGCAGGATGTCAAGCGGGTCGATACGATAGTCAGCAAATGGGGCAGGGAACTGTCCGAACCCGCGGAGCGCCGCCTGCGACCGCCGACGCCCGTTGCCGCCGGCGACAGCCTGCCATTCACGCTCGGTCTGGCAATGGTCCATCAAGCGGTGAAGATAGAGCACTTTACGCCGGAACGATTGACCGACCCACAAGTTCTCGACGCAGCGCAGAAAGTCGTGCACCGCTTCGACCCCGCGCTGGATCCGGCGGACATGACGCCAGGGGACGTGACCGTGACGACCAAAGACGGGCGCGTATTCAACAAGCGTGTGGAGTTCGCGTACGGTAATCCAAAGAATCCGCTTAAGAAAGGCGGCATCGAGGAGAAATTTGCCGATTGCGCGAGGAACTCGGTGGTTCCCATTTCACCGGGCCGGGTGCAGGAACTGATCGACAAAATACTCACACTGGAAGACGTGCCTTCGGTCGAGATGATCATGCCGTGATCCCGTCGCTCACCGTTATATTCGTAGGGCGCAAAATCGCAGCGCCTTCCGCCACATGCAGTAAAAATGAACAATGATAGTTCCACGACACAGGGTGAACTGATGGATATAGAAGTCCTGCGCAATGCCGGCGTCGCGACCGTGCGCTTGAGCCGGCCCGACAAACTGAATGCGCTGACCGATGAAATGAAGGAGCAGCTTACGTCGCTGTTTCCGGAGTTGGCGGCCGACAGCAGCGTACGGGTGATACTGCTGACGGGCGCGGGGCGGGGTTTCTGCGCCGGCGGGGATGTTTCAACGATGGCGAATTTCAAACCGGCATCCGCCAAGGCGCGCATCCGGAAAGCGCAACAGGTGGTGCTCAACCTGGCGAACGTCGAGAAGCCCGTTATTGCCGCCGTGCGCGGCCCGGTGGCCGGCATCGGCTGGAGCCTGGCGCTGGCCTGCGACTTGATCGTGGCGTCCGAAACCGCAAAGTTTCATCAATCGTTTGCAAAAATCGGATTGGTGCCGGATGGCGGGGCGGTGTTTTTTCTTACGCAGGTCCTGGGCCCTTACCGCGCCAAGGAAATGATATACAGGGCGCGTCCGGTGACGGCGCAGGAGGCTCACACGCTGGGTCTCGTCAATCGCGTGGTTGCGGATGACGCGCTTGAAAGCACAGCCGAGGAGTTGGCGCGGGAGTTGGCGAGTGGTCCCGGGTTTGCGTTGGGTGTCACCAAACGCATGTTCAAGACGCTGCAAGTCCCCAGTCTTGACAATTTTCTTGAGACCGAGGCATGGGCACAGAGCCTGTCGCTGCTCACGGACGATCATGAGGAAGGCGGTCGGGCATTTCGCGAAAAACGCAAACCCGATTTCACGGGTCAATAAACGGAAATTGGAGAAATTCATGAAGAACAGCGGATTTAGAAAATTGAGTGGTGTGTTGGCACTGATGTCATCCGTGTTCGGCACAGGCAGCGCACTGGCCCAGACGTCAAAACCGGCTGCTTATCCCACGGCGCCTATCAGATTCATCGTGCCCTTCGCAGCGGGTTCGGGCAATGACATCGTATCGCGGCGCATCGGGCAACTGCTCTCCGAATCATTGCGTCAGTCCGTGGTTATCGAGAATCGCGATGGCGCCGGCGGGATGATAGGTATCACTCAGGTGACCAAATCCGCGCCCGACGGCTATACGATAGGCATGGGCTCGCCGTCCACGCTGGCGATGGCGCCGTACATGATGAAGGAGCCGCCCTACGATCCGGTGCGGGATCTCGCGCCGATCACGCTCATTGCGGCCACGCCTTTCGTGATGGTCGTGCATCCACGCACCGCGGCCAACACGCTGGCAGAATACATTACATATGCGAAGGCCAATCGTGGCAAGCTCAACTATTCGTCGGCGGGCAAGGGCACTACCCATCACCTCGCGGTGGAAATGTTCAATTCACTCGCCGGCACGGACTTCTCACATGTGCCGTACAAGGGCGCGGCACCCGCGACAGTTGCGGTCGTGTCTGGCGAGATCGATATGATTTTTGGCCCCATACTTTCCACCGTGCCGCTGCTGCAGTCCAAACAGCTCAAGGCGCTGGCGATTTCCAGCGCACAACGCTCAACGGTGTTGCCCGATGTTCCGACCATCGCGGAGAGCGGCTATCCGGGTTACCAGTCCGTGAACTGGTATGGCATCGTCGCTCCCAGAGGAACACCACCGGCGATAGTCGACGTGCTCAACCGCGAAATCGTGCGCATCATCGGCACCCCCGATATCCGCAATCAGCTCCTCAAGGAAGGCGCGCGGCTCTATGGCAATACGGCCAAGGAATTTGCCGACTTTATCGTGTCGGAGAGCGCAAACGCGAAGAAGGTCATCAAGCAACTGAGTCTGGTCATGGAGTAGCAGACTACCCTTCCGGCTTGATATTCTCGTCCCGGATAACCTTGCCCCAGCGCTCGTGCTCGCTTTTCATGTAATTGCCATACTCCCCGGGCGTGGAGCCTAAGGTCACCGTTCCATAAACATCAAGCTGACGCTGCACATCCGTATTCTTTAGTGCCTTCAGTAGTTCCGCATTGAGTTTGTTGATTACCGTGGCCGGTGTTTTGGCCGGCACCAGCACACCTTGCCAACTCGTCGCTTCGAATTTTGGCATGCCCGACTCATTGAAGGTAGGCACGTCGGGCAGTGCCCGGGTGCGCTGCAGGCTGGTGACGGCGATGGTGCGCAGGCGGTTGTCCTTGACGAACGGCATCACCGACGCGACGGTCGCGAAATAATATTGCACGCGGCCGCTGAGCAAGTCCACATACGCCTGCCCGCTGCCGGTATACGGGATATGCTGGGCCGTGAGTTTGTGCGCGTTCAGGAACATCACGGTGGTGAGGTGCGAGATCGCGCCTATCCCGACCGACGCATAATTCAGCTTGCCGGGGTTGGCGCGCACATGGGAAATGAAGTCCGTCAGCGTAGTCGCCGGCACGGCCTGGTTGACGACCAGTATCTGCGGCACCGCGGCGGTCAGTGCGACCGGCGCGAAATCCTTGAATGTGTCGTAATTAAGTTTGCGGTAGATCGATATGTTAAAGATCATGTTGGAGGTGTTGTAAAGCGCGGTATAGCCGTCCGCGCGTGCGCCCGCCACCAGTTCCGCGCCTATGTTCATGTTGGCGCCGGGCTTGTTGTCCACAACCACGGCATGCCCGAACTGGTCGCCCAGCTTCTGCGCAATGACGCGCGCCACCAGATCGGCCGATCCGCCAGGCGCGAACGGCACTACCAGTCTCATGGGGCGGGCGGGAAAGTCCATTTGAGCGTTTCCGGTGCAGGGCCATGCAAGTGCCGTTATCAATATCAGAACAATTCTTGAGACAGAATCCACGCTTACCTCTCCTTGTGATTTGATACGTACACACGCATTTCCAACTGGCGGTTAAACTAAGCGATCACGGCGTTTCAGTCAATCGATGTGGTACGATCTGCTGTCGCATCTGACACAAGCAATGCAGAGAATGTACGCAATAGTCACATCAAGCCTGAAGGAAGAAACTTCATGAGAATCCGGACATGGGTCGCAGCATGGTTGGGCATTGCGTTGGGCACGCTGCCTGCATTTGCCGCCGAATATCCTGCGCGTCCCGTACGCTTTATCGTCGGTTTTGCAGCCGGTGGCACCACCGATGTGCTGGCGCGTCTGGTTGCGCAAAAGCTGTCTGAAAAATGGGGACAGCCCGTGATCGTCGAAATCAGGGCCGGCGCCGACGGCAGCATAGCGACCGAATACGTCTCGCGTTCACCCGCGGATGGCTATGTCGTCGGCTGGGTCACGAGTGCGCACGCTATTACACCCGTTACCACCAAGCTCAACTACGACCCGATTAACGGCATTGCGCCGATCACGCTCGCCACCTCCAATCCGTCGCTGCTGGTCGTGCATCCTTCCGTTCCCGCGAAGACGGTCAAGGAACTGATCGCGCTTGCAAAAGCCAGGCCCGGCTTCATCCGCTATGCGTCGTCGGGTACCAATACCATACAGAATCTGCAGATGCTGCTGTTCATGGATATGGCAGGCATCAAGGCGCTGCATGTGCCCTACAAGGGCGGCGGGCAGGCTATCACCGCGCTCATGGGTGGCGAGATTGATCTCTATTGGGCGGGCGTGTCCACCGCGGCGGCACAGGTGGCATCCGGAAAACTGCGTGCCCTGGGCGTGGGCTCCAGCGTGCGCACGACTTTCGACCCGAATATGTCGACCATAGAAGAAGCGGGCGGGCTGAAGGGATTCGACGCCAGCAACTGGACCGGCGTGCTGACCGCACCGGGCACCCCCCGCGATATCATCCGACGACTAAATGAAGGCATTGTCGAAGTCATCCGTGTGCCCGACATGCAGAAGCGCCTGATGGAACTGGGCTTCGTGACCGTTGCCAGCACGCCGGAAGGGTTCGCCGAAATCATCAAGCGCGACATCACGCGCTGGAGCAAGCTGCTCAAGAACGGGATTGAGCAATAGCCAGGAATGCATTGTCCGTGGAAATACGGGCAGGTAAAATCGAATTTTTTCCGAAGGATATGTGATGCGCACCAAGTCTGTCATGTCTGCTGCCGACACCGGAGGCCACGGTGGTGGCCATGCTACTCAAACCGACGCATCGGAAATATTCGCGGAGCACCTTGCGCGAGTCGGCTATGCTGACCTTCCCGCCGCGGTCACCAGTGCCGCCAAGGCCAGCATACTCGACACCCTGGCGTGCGTCTTCGCCGGAACATCGAGTTCCGACGTCATAGAAATCACCAAGACCGCGCGGCAATGGGGTGGTCAGCCCAGTTGCACCGTGATTGCCTCTGGCGGACTGAAGGTGCCGCCGATGAGCGCGGTACTTGCTAACGGATCGGCGATACATCAGGACGATTTCGATGATTGCCACGACAATGCACCGTCGCATCCGACCTCGGCCAGTCTCGTGCCGGCATTGGCCGTGGCGGAAGAGCGCGGCGGCGTTTCCGGCAAGGACTTGATCGTCGCCGTGGCGCTGGCCAACGACCTGACGTGCCGTCTTGCCAAGGCAATCACAGCCAAGATATTTGACCACCCCTGGTTTCGCGCACCAGTGTGCGGCCTGTTCGGCGCCACGGCCGCAGCCGCCAAGATACGCGGCGCCACGGCGGCACAGCATCGCCATGCGCTGGGTTTTGCGCTGCCGCTGGTGGGCGGCACGTGGGCGAGTCTGCATCATCTGGATTCCAGCGTACGCTCGATCCGCGACGGGCTGAACTATCACAACGGCATCATCGCCTCGGAACTGGCGATGCGCGGCCTGCGCGGCGACCCGGAAGTGTTCGAGGGTATCTACGGCTTTTTCCCGGCGTATTTCAACGGCCAGTATCGACGCGAGGAAATCATCGGCAAGCTCGGCGAGCACTATGAAACCGCGTTCGTTTCGCTGAAGCCGTGGCCATCGATGCGCAACCTGCACAACATGATCACCGCCGTGCTTGATGTCATGAAGAAGCACAATCTGCAGTTTGAACAGATCAAGCACGTCGAAATGGAAGTCGGCAAGATCAACCTCACGCGCTGCCGGCCGGTCACCGTAGGCGCCATTCCCGACAAGCGCATCGACCTGCTGAGCAATCTGCATTTTGCGGTTGCCGCGGCTGTACGATTCGGCACCGTGCCGCTTGAGCTCTACCACAATGCCAAGCTTGCCGACGACGTTATTCTTAATGCCATGCCGAAAGTCACGTGGCGCGTCTCCGCGAGACAGGATGATCCGTCATCGTTTGCGTCGTTCGAAATCGGCCGCGCCAAAATCACCACGGCATCAGGCCAGTCCTACGACTGCGAGTGCCCGCTCGACGGCGCGCTCGGCCACCCTAAAAATCCGATGTCGCGCGAACAGCGCAAAGCCAAGTTCCTGGAATGCTCGAAGCGCGCAATCAATCCTGTGCCCGAAGCGCGCGCGCTGCAGATCATCGACATGGTGGAAGACCTCGAAAAGGTTGGCGATATCGCCGCGCTTTCCAAACTGATCGCGTAGATTTCTCTGTATGCTGCAATGTTGAGGCGCAAGGCTTGCACCCTTCTCCCTTGGGGGAGAAGGGAAGGGATGAGGGCGCAACGTTCCAACATGCATATCGCTCCAAAGTAATCAACCGACCCAAGGAACCCCCAAAATGGCTTTCACCCCCGCTGAAGAAGCAAGCATACGAAAAGAGCTCGACCAGATCGGTGTCCGCAAGACCCTGGACCGTTATTTTCACTGCGTCGATGCCGGCGACTGGGACCTCCTGGCAACGTGCTTCACCGACGATGCCCTGTTCGAATTCAATCTCAGCGCCACCGAGAAAAAGGTGCTACAGGGCGGCAAGGTCATCACCGATTATTTCCATGACCGCAATCGTCTGTTCAAGACCAAGACGCATTACGTGGGGCACGCCGAGATCATCGTCACCGGCGATACCGCGAAGGTCGATCTCTACGCGCTATCGAATATCGTCATTGACGATCGGATTTCGATCCGCGGCCTGCGTTATGCAGATGAACTGGTGCGTGGCGCCGATGGCAACTGGCGCTTCCGCAAGCGCATACACCGCGCGCTGTGGTCGCATTACGCAACGTTTGTGGAGCCTGAGGTTCCGAAGTCCTAGGAGCCCATGTTCCTGGGTACGTTGTCCTGCACGAGCGGCCCGAGCCCGAAGGTATTGGCATTCGTGCCGACTAAATCATGAACAAGTGTAATTTCCGGAGCATAGAGCGAATGCGGCGATTTGTTCTATGGGCGCTGGGGGCGGGCATGACGGTTCTCGCGATCAGTGCCGCATATGGTCAGAACTTTCCGAGCCGGCCGGTGCGTATCGTGGTGCCAGGTAGCGGCGGTGGAGGCGATCTGGCGGCGCGCGTCCTCGCCACGGCATTGACGGGCAGCCTTGGCCAGTCCGTGATCGTGGACAATCGACCAACCGGTGTCATTCCCGGAGAAACCGTCGCCAAGTCCGCTCCCGACGGGCATACGCTGCTGCTGTCCGGCAGTGGGCTGTGGCTCATGCCTTATTTGCAGGACAATGTTCCCTTCGATCCAATTAGAGACTTTTCTCCTGTTACGCTTGCGGTGAGCTCGCCCCTCATGCTGGTAGTGAATCCGTCGCTCCCCGCAAAATCGGTCAAAGAACTGATCGCGCTCGCACGAGCGCGGCCGGGCGAACTGAATATGGGTTCCGGCGCGTCCGCGGGTTCGCCAAATCATCTGGCAGAGGAGTTGTTCAAAATCATGGCCCGAGTCAATTTGGTGCGTGTGCCCTACAAAGGTGGCGCGGCGGTGAACGTCGATCTGATTTCAGGTCAAGTGCAGGTAGTGTTCTCCACCGTCGGCGGGCTGACTTCGCATATTAAGTCCGGCAGGGTGAGGGCTCTCGCGGTTACCAGCGCCGAACCCTCCGCGCTTGCTCCTGGACTTCCCACGATGTCAGCGGCGGGACTGCCCGGATACGAATCGATAACGATTTACGGCCTCTTTGCACCCGGCAAGACGCCGAGGAATATCATCAATAAACTGGGCGAGGAAATCGCAATCATTCTGAGCAAAACGGAGGTCAAGGAGAAGTTTTTCCATATCGCCATGGAAACTGTCGGCAGCTCTCCGGAACAGCTTGCTGATAAGGTCAAGACCGAGATGAACAAGTGGGGCAAGCTGATCAAGGACAACGGCATACGCGCGGAATAATCGGCCACATCGGGGCTTCTGGTAATTTATTTTTGATATCAAGCAGTTAGGATAGGGTGTGACAGGCTTGAAAAACAGCGCTATCAAGTGCGTGCGGCAGGAATCGACTAACAAGAGAATCCGGCCGAGTTGCAAACATACGTTATCGGGGGGGCGGTGTGCTGCAGTAACCTGTCGCACGTAGGCGGACCATGAACGGCAACTCGTCGGCCACAGCAGTCGTCCAAGTTGCGCCAAGTGAGCGACGGCAATGCTGCGTACACCGGACGCACGGCGATCAGAGTGGTCGAATGGCTGGTCTACGATCCTTCGAACTCACCGTATCGACCCAAAGCGGGCCTAGCGCTTAGTCAAAAGCTCATGCTCAACGCGCTGTTGAGCGGCATTGGAGCGCGCAGCGCGGAAACTTAGTCCGACGTGCCGAGAAAGCTATACTATTTATTGTCGTCTTCGTCTTCGTCTTCGTCTTCGTCTTCGTCTTCGTCGCCATCTTCCTCTTCCACTTCGACATCTAGTTTTTGGGCCCGCAGGCGGGCACTTGCCGTCCGATCAAATCGGAACTGCGGCAATTCAGGCTTGCTGTCTTTGCGCTCTGAGTTCGTCGACGGAATCCGGATTGACCAGCCCCGACAAGTCACCGGTCGCTTCATTCAGCAGCACCGAACGCACAAGCCGCCGCATGATTTTCATGGTTCGTGTTTTGGGCAGGTCGGATACGAATATCACATCCTTGGGGCGGAACGATGCGCCCAGCGCCGCGACGGTGGCATCGCGCAGTACGGTGATCAGTGCCTGATCGGCGATCACATTTCTGGCCGGCACGCACACGCACACTACCGATGATCCTTTGATGGGGTCCGGCACGCCGACGGCTGCGGCTTCGGCGATTTTTCCGGTCGAGAGCAGGGCGGCTTCGACCTCGGCGGGACCGATGCGTTTGCCGGCGATCTTGATGGTGTCGTCAGAGCGGCCGTGGATGTACCACAGGCCTTGCTCGTCTATGGATGCGAAGTCGCCGTGCACCCACAGGCCGGGAATGCGCGACCAGTAGGTCTCGATGTAACGTTCGCGGTTTTGCCAGAATCCCCGCGTCAGTCCGATTGAAGGTACGGACAACGCCAGTTCGCCGACCTGTCCCCTTGCGACCTTATTGCCCTGTTCGTCGACGACAACAGCGCCCATGCCGGGGATGGGGCCGGCAAATGCGCACGGCTCAAGGTTGTTGTGCAGCACCGTGCCGGCAAGTATTCCGCCGCCGATTTCCGTACCGCCCGAGTAGTTAAGCAGCGGCACTCTGCCGTGGCCCACTTCGCGGCAGAACCAGTTCCACGCTTCCGGCGTCCACGGTTCACCGGTGGCCGCGGTGATGCGCAGTGAGCTTAGGTCATATTGCCTGACGGTCTCCGGCGGCTGCTGCATGAAGGCGCGGATCATGGTCGGCGCAACGCCGAGGAAGCTGATGCGGTGGGCATCGACCATTTTCCATAACCGGCCTGGCTCCGGATAATCCGGCACGCCTTCGGCGAGCACCAGCGTGGCCCCCATCAACGGCACGGCCACCGCGAGTATGGGGCCGGTCAGCCAGCCCATGTCGCTCATCCACAGCAGGCGATCTTGCGCTTGCAGGTCGAGGATGAGGCCGAAGTCGAGGGCGACCTTGGTCATGAATCCGCAATGCGAGTGTACCGTGCCCTTGGGTTTGCCGGTGGTGCCCGAGGTGTAGACGATCATCGCCGGTGTTTCCGCGGGAAGTTCCGCGGGCGTCATTGCGGTAGCGCTGTCGATAAAGTGCCGCCACGAAATATGCCGGGCATCTTCCACTATCGTGCTTTCGGCGTGACGTTCGACCACGATAATGTGTTCCAGCGCCGGCAGGGATGGCACGGCGGAGTCCATCACCTCCAGCATCGACATCTTCTTGCCACGCCGATAGGTGTCGTCCACGGTTACCACCACCTTCGCCTTCGCATCGGCGAAGCGTTCGACGATCGCCTGCGCGCCGAATCCCGAAAACAGCGGCAGCGCGATGGAGCCGATGCCTACGATGGCCAGATAGGCGGCGATGGTCTCGGGGATCATGGGCATGTATAGACCCACCACATCGCCGCGTCCGCATCCGAGTTTCATCAATCCGCCCGCCGCGCGCGAGGTGAGCGAGGCCAACTCATCGTAGGTGAGTGTGCGCTGCTCGCCGTTCTCACCTTCCCAGATGATGGCGGCGTGATTGCCGCGTCCGGTGGCGATGGTGCGGTTCAGGCAGTTATACGCGATGTTGGTCGTGCCGCCGATACACCACTGCGCCCATTCCGGCCCGTTGGTAACGTCCAGCAGGCGCTCGTACGGCTTGAAGAAATGCAGGTCATGAAATTCCATCACCGAACGCCAGAACCACTCGGGATCGGATGCCGCCTGGTCACACAGACGCTGGTAGTCTGCGATGTCATGCCGCTTCAGAAAACGGCCGAGCTGGCTGCCGCGTGTTTCGTTCACGGGTGATCCTCGTCGAAGTCACATACCACGATGCGTGCGATATACGGGATCATGTAAGCCTTCATTTCCTGATGCACGGCCGATGCCTGATAGATGTCGTGATCGGCGGCACTGGAGAAGCTGCCGATGATTGCATGGCTCAGTCCGTCGCTGCGTGCGGCGACGTTCCTGCCGAAAACATAGCGGTGCAGCGCGGGGGCGGTGCGGCGTATCCGTTCGGAAAACGCTTCGACCTTGATGAAGAACGCTTCATCGGCCTGCGCGGTGAATTCCATTAATACGATGTGGTGGAACATGGAGTACTCACAGAACATTAGAATTACAAAGTTGGCGAAATCGCGCCCTCATCCTCTTCCGGCTTACGCGCCCCTCGCTACGCTCTCCCCGAGGGCATACGCATCTACACATTTTTGCCCCTGTAGGATGGGTTGAGGCACGAAACCCATCAGCTGCGGCATGTTTCTACGGAGGCTGTTCGATGGGTGTCGCTGCGCTCGACCCATCCTACGCCGTGACTGCGTGCACAGGGGAGGAAAAAGATGTGTAGATACGCATGCCCCGAGGAAGAATGGCTCGCCCATTTACGCTACAATTTCGCCAGCATGCCGCCGTCTATGGTCAGGATGTGGCCGTTGACAAATGAAGCGCCCGGTGAGGCCAGATATACGACGGCCGGCCCGATGTCGTCGGGCTCGCCCCAGCGGCCGGCCGGCACCGAATCCGTCAGATATTTCTGAAAATCCGGGTTGTCCTGAAGGGCGCGTGTCAACGATGTGCGCACAAATCCGGGCGCGAGCGCATTGACGGTAATGCCGCGCCCGCCATAGTCGACGGCGAGCGCTCGCGTGAATGCGCCAATGGCGCCCTTGGCCGTGGCATAGGCAGGGACGTTGGGCAGGGTGGCCTCGCCGGCCACCGAGGACATGAGGATGATGCGGCCGTAGCCGCGCGCCAGCATACCCGGCACAAACGCTTTTACGCAGGTGAAAGTGCCGTTGACGTGCACATCCATCAGCGCTTTCCACTCGGCGAGCGTCATGTCCGTAACGGGCTTGCGATTCTGGACGCCGGCGACCGTTATCAGGATATCGACATTGATGCCTTGCTCACGCAAAGTCGCTTCCGCGCCAGCGACTGCCGCGTCGTCGGTCACGTCGAACGGAGTAGACAGTGCGTCTATGCCCTGTTTGACCAATGTCGCCTGCGCATCGGTGCACCGTGCCGGATCACGGCCATTGATTACAACGCGCGCACCCGCGCGTCCCAGCGCAGCCGCGATGGCACGTCCCAATCCACCGGCGGCGCCCGTAATCAGCGCAGTGCGTCCGTTCAGGCCAAATGTTGCTTCGAGGTACTTCGCTTGCAACGGTTACTCCTGTCGCTGCTGATTGCGAATCATGTAATGTGTATGATACGTCAGCGCATTGAAAGGTGTGAATTTTTGATTCAGCGACGGCAGTCCATGTGCCGACAGTTGTCCGTGCGCGTTTCGGAATCCGGAAACAAAGCCTTCATGCTATGCTTCAAGCAGTAGCCAGATCGCGCGCGCCTTGAACCGGAACCGCGCGCGGACGCAGGAGGAAACAATATCATGCCAGTCACCGGTACGATCGGGCACGAACCGCTTCAGATTACATTTACTGGAGAAAAATCATGTGGTTAAAATTATTTTTGTCATTGATGCCGGTGTTGTTCTCCCCATTGCTGGCGTGTTCTGTCCAGGCCCAGGAATCCGCTGCCGCTTATCCCTCCAAGCCTGTCACTCTCGTTGTGCCGAATTCGCCGGGCGCGAGCTTCGATCGATTTGCACGCATGTACGCGCAGAAGCTGGGTGACAGTCTCGGGCAGCCGTTCGTGGTTGACTTCAAGCCCGGCGCCGGCGGAACCATCGCATCAACTTATGTAGCCAAGTCCGCGCCGAACGGCTACGCACTGCTCATCGTTTCCCCCAGCTTCACCATTGCACCGCTGCAATACAAGGATCTGGCGTTCGATCCCGTGCAGGGATTCTCGCCAATTTCGCTGATGACCAGCGCGCCGTACCTTCTGGTCGTCAATGCAGGTTTGCCTGTGAAATCCGTGCGTGAATACATCGCCTACGCGAAGGCCAACCCAGGGGCGCTTAATATTGCCACCACCGGCGCCGGCAGTTTCAATCACCTGGCTGCGGAGTGGATACACAGCGCAACCAGCAGCAAGGCATTCTACATTCACTATAAAGGCGGGCCGGATTACGTGGCCGATCTGATGACCGGCCGGGTGCAGGGCGTCATCGCCAGCGTGACGTTCATGAAACCGCTGATTGCTTCAGGCAAGGTGCGGGCGATCGGCGTCACGTCACTGAACCGAAATCCCGCGGTACCCGATCTGCCGACGCTGGCCGAGCAGGGTGTGCCCGACTACAACGCCATCAACTGGGTAGGCATAGTCGCGGCTGCGGGCACGCCGCCGAGCATCGTTGCCAAACTCAATACTGAACTGGCCAAGGCGCTCAAACAACCGGACGTCGCCAGCGAACTGGTTCTCGATGGCACTCAGGCCGTTGCCAGCACACCCGAGCAGTTCAGGCAGTTGCTGGTTACGGAGCTTGGACGCTGGCGCAAACTCGTGCAGGAACGCGAAATCAACATGAAGGAATGAACCATGCCGGGAGATGCAGAATACGATCTGGTAAGCGTGGGCGGCGGCTTTGCGGGCATGATCGCGGCATATCGCGGTGCGCAGTTGGGGCTGCGCACGGCGGTCATCGAGCGCGGCAGCGAGGACGCTTACCGCTGCAATTCGCGGTTTTCCGGCGGGTTGATGCATATCTCCTACAAGGACCCTGCAAATCCCGCGGAAGAACTGTTGAGCGCCATTAACGAAATCACCGAAGGCCACGCCAGTCCGGCATTGGCGAAGGCCATCGTCAGCAACTGCAAGCGCGGTCTGGAGTGGCTGCAGGCGGAAGGCGCGCGCTTTGCGAGACTGGATCCCAGCATGCAGCGCGCGGATATAGGTTCGCGTGCGTGGATACTGGCGCCGGTGCGGCCGCCGGTCACGCACCTCGAATGGAAGGGCCGCGGCGCGGACGTGACGCTGCGCCTGCTGGAACAAAACCTGGTAAAGCGCGGCGGTGCCGTGCATCGCGGCACCAGCGTGTCTTCACTGGTCATGGAGCAAGGGCATTGCCGTGGCGTGCGCGTGGTAGGCAGCGACATTGCGGTGCGCACGATACGCGCGTCCGCTGTCGTACTCGCCGACGGCGGTTTTCAGGGCAATCGCGAGATGGCGCTGAGCCACCTGACGCCCAAGCCCGAGGCGGTCAAGCAGCGCGGCGCAGGTACCGGTGTTGGCGATGGTATGCGCATGGCGCGCGAAGCGGGCGCGGACATCACCGCGCTGAATGCATTCTATGGGCATATCCTGTGCCGCGACGCGATGCATAACGACCGCATCTGGCCGTACCCGCAACTTGATTTGCTCGCCGCTGCCGGGTTGCTGCTCAATCGGGAAGGCCGGCGCATCGCCGATGAAGGTCTAGGCGGCGTGTTCATGGCGAATGCGATTGCGCGCGAAGCCGACCCGTTGGGCACGACCGTCGTGTTCGATGAAGTGATCTGGCATGACTCCGGACGCGCGGCGGCGGTGGCTCCCAATCCGACTCTGGTGACCGCGGGCGGCACTTTGCACAAGGCAAACACGCTGGCCGAACTCGCACACAAACTTGAAATGAACGCGACGGGGCTTGAAGGCACCGTCGCGGCATACAATGCCGCCGTGGCAGCGGCAACTATCGGTTCGCTCACTCCGGTGCGCAGCAACAAGCGGCGCAAGGCGCAACAGGTGATAGTGCCGCCGTTTTACGGCGCGCCTGCATGTGCCGGCATGACCAATACCATGGGTGGTGTGCGCATAGACGGTAACGCGCGCGTGCTGGATGCGAACGGCACGCCGATACCTGGCTTGTTCGCGGCCGGTGCCACCACCGGCGGACTGGAAGGCGGGCCGGCGGTCGGTTATGTTGGTGGTTTGATGAAAGCCGTGGTGTTCGGCCTGCTTGCCGCCGAGTGTGCGGCGGGCGGACGTTGATCTGGTCAATCTCGGGAGAACGAATATGTACGATCTCGTAATTCGCAACGGCACTGTCATCGACGGTTCCGGATTGCCGCGCTATCGGGCGGATGTCGGAATCAGCGGTAATCGCATTGAGGCGATAGGCCGTATACATACAAAAGGCGCGCAGGAGGTCGACGCGTCGGGACATATTGTCACGCCCGGGTTCATAGACGGACACACCCATATGGATGCCCAGGTATTCTGGGACCCTATTGGCAGCTGTTCGTGCTGGCACGGTGTGACCACTGCCGTGATGGGCAACTGCGGATTTTCGCTGGCGCCCGGATCACTGGCCATGCGCGATCTGATCATAAACAATCTCGAATCCGCGGAGGATATTTCGCGTCCCGCCATGGAAGCCGCCATTCCATGGGACTGGACCACGTTCCGGGACTACATGGACGCTGTGAATAAGGTGCCCAAGGCGCTTAACTATGCCGCCAACGTCGGACATTCGGCGTTGCGCACGCACGTCATGGGTCAGCGTGCTTTTGAGCAGGCGGCGACGCCCGATGATATGGGTGCGATGGAGCATGAATTGCGCGATGCTCTGAATGCCGGAGCCATAGGCTTTACGACATCGCGCTCGAATACGCATAGAACACCCAAGGACGGTCCTGTTGCATCACTACAGGCAACGTGGGACGAAGTGTGCCGCCTGGTGAACGTCATGGGGCAGGAAGGGCATGGCGTATTCGAACTGGCTCGCGAGCGCGATGCTACGCGCTGCGCGGATCCCGCGGTGCGCAAGGTGCTCAACGATACCTTGCTCGCGCTCGCCGTGGACAGTGGTGTTCCGATCACGTTTGGAACACCGCCCGGAGGACCGGGCGCCATGGACAATCTACGTCTTATCGATGCGGTCGCGGCAGCGGGCGGCCGCATGTTCGGTCAGACGCATACGCGCGGCATCACGCACATGTTGTCCTTCAAGGGGCATTTGCAGTTCGACGATCTTCCCGTGTGGGACACGCTGCGCAAATTGCCGATAGACGAACAGCAACGATTGCTGCACGAACCCGAGCTTAGAAAACGCCTGGTCGACTCCGCGAAGAACGGCGTCTACAAGACAGCCTCGGGACAGCCACGCAAGCCCGATTTTCAGAATATGCATGTGGTCAAGAGCGCTGTACTGCCCAATCCCTCGGTGGCGGAACTGGCGGCAATGCGCAATATTGACCCTGTCGAACTCATGATAGAGCTCGCGCTGGCATCCAACTTCAATCAATTGTTCATGCAGTTCAATCCCGCCACGCGTGCCAAGGATGACGAGGAATTGCTGACGTCCCTGCGTCACCCGCGTACCGTCATGACATTCACCGATTCCGGAGCGCATGTCGGCTTGATCATGGACACCTCGATACATACGCATTTGTTTGCCTACTGGGTGCGCGAGCGTCAGGCCTTTACCCTAGAAGAAGCCGTCAGAATGGTGACGCTCGCCCCGGCGGTAGCCTGGGGATTCACGGGGCGCGGCCTGTTGCGTGCCGGGTGCGTGGCGGATATCAATGTCATAGACCCCGACAAAATCGCCCCCGAAGTGCCGGTGATCGTCGCCGATCTTCCGACCGGCGCACAGCGGCTCAAGCAAAAGGCCTCCGGCATCAAGGCCACCGTGGTTGCCGGCAAAGTCGCATTTGTTGATGGCGAACATACGGGCGCGCTGGCTGGAAAGCTTCTGCGGTCGTCAGCTGCTGGTGTGAAATGAACTTTCCTCGCCTGTTATCGGAATTCCTGTTCCGGCGAGGCGTAGCGGCTATTCTGCGAGGACTGCCGTGCTTGGTTCTGATGTTCGGATTGGCGACGGTTTCAGCGCAGGAATATCCCGCCAAATCCATCCGCATTATCACCTCCGAACCCGGTGGTGGTAACGACTTCGCGGCGCGTCTGGTAGCTCCGGGACTTACGATCGGTCTGGGGCAGCAAGTCGTAATCGAGAATCGCCCGGGAATAATCGCGACGGAAATGGTGGCGAAGGCGCCTGCCGATGGTTATACCTTGTTGTTCGCGGGAAACGCGCTGTGGATCTCGCCGTTGTTGAGGGCGCGAGCCTGGGACCCGGTCAAAGATTTTGCACCGGTCAGCGTAATCATGAGCGCTCCGCTGCTGCTGGTGGTGCATCCATCACTGCCGGTCAAATCCGTCAGGGAATTGGTCGCACTGGCAAAGTCCAGACCAGGTGCGCTTAACTACTCTACAGGACCGATAGGGGTGACCAATCATCTGGCCGGCGAATTGTTCAAATCCGTTGCGGCGGTCAACATTGTGCATATTCCGTATAAGGGCAACGGGCCGGCGAACAATGCGCTGTTGGGTGGCGAAGTGCAGGTGATGTTTGGGTCTTTGGGCCCTGCACTACCGCATATGAAGTCAGGCCGGCTGAGAGCGCTGGCGGTTACCACCGCGGAGCCTTCCGCGCTGGTTCCGGGGTTGCCGACGGTCGCGCAGACCGTGCCGGGCATGGTGTTGGCTATACCTACCGGTGCATGGGCGCCGGCCAGGACGCCCGAGGCTATCGTCAAGCGGCTGGCCGCGGAGATTCAACGCATCATCAATCAGCCGGATATCAGGGAAAAATTTGTCGCCTCTGGCGCGGAAGTCGTCGGCAGCACTCCCGAATATCTCGACGAATTGCGAAGAGCGGATATGGCGCGATTGAGCAAAGTGATCAAGGACGCGGGCATACGCGAAGAGTAGC
>CANJQI010000024.1 GCA_947476215.1 Betaproteobacteria bacterium | reverse complement strand
CTATTCCCGGCGTCCGCCGACCAAAGAGGCCACGCCAGAAAATACGGCGCCTGCCGGCGACCAGGCCGCGCCTGCATCTGCCAACGCGAGAACCATACGCGACGCAGTTGACAGCGCCCGCGGTTCGCCAGGCGAGCGTTCACGCGTCGATTCAAAGTCAAAATAGCTTTTTCCCGCAAATCAGATGCTTCGCGACATCGCCCCCGGCAAGATAGATCGGCATCCATTCGATGGTGTTGGTCAACGGGGGTTCGCGCTGGTGTTGGTATTGCTGGTGATGGGCGTGGTACTGAGTTCCCTGCTGTTCAGTTACATTACGCCTTACGCTCGGACCATTAACAATGATCCGATCACCGTTGCCGCGCTCGCACTGGCACGTGACGCCCTCGTCGCCAGGGCGGCGGTGGACAATACGATTCCCGGCAGTCTGCCGTGCCCAGACGTCGACAACGATGGCCAGCTCACTGCGGTCGATCAGGTAGCTGGCAACTGCACCAGCTTTATCGGCAGACTTCCATGGAAGACTTTGGGATTGCCCGACTTGCGGGATGGCGGCGGAGAGCGACTGTGGTACGCGCTATCAGCCAATTTCCGTGATAATCCAGCGGTCAGCCCGCTCAACAGCGAGACTGCGGGACAGTTCACGATCACCGGCACCAATCCCGCGAGCAACGTAGTCGCGGTTGTCTTCGCTCCAGGTCCCACGCTCAGCGGACAGTTACGCGACGCCGCTAATCAAAACAACATCGCGAACTATCTCGAAGGCGAAAACGCCAATGGTGACAACACTTTTATAACTGGCGCCGTCACCATTACATCAAATGACACGCTGCTGGCTATAACCAATGATGTGCTTTTTCAAGCTGTAGAAGCGCGGGTGGCGCGCGAAATCCGCGCCAGCCTGATCACATACTACGCAGCGAATAACTATTTCCCCTACGCAAGCAAGCATAACGATGCGGGCTTCACTTGCGTACCAGGTTTGACTCGCGGAAGGTTGGCCAAGCCGGGAATCGGAGGCAATTACCTGATCAAAGACAAGTTCATACCTGATGACCACCTTGGCTGCCCTGCGATTGCCAATTGGGGAGCATTTTCATTGCCATCCTGGTTTGCCACGAATAACTGGCATTATCTTACGTATTACACCGTGGCAGCCGCGTGCATTGAAGCAACACCGAATTGTGCCGGTGCCGGATTTCTGACGGTTGTCAACACGCCGGCGCCGAATTACGATAAGCGGGCGCTGATTATTATCGCTGGCCGCGCCCTGGCAGGGCAAACACGCCCCAGTATCAATGTTTCCGACTATCTGGAAGCCGGAAACGCCACCGTTCCCGACGACATTTATGAGAGAAACGCGATGTCCGCTACATTCAACGACAAGGTTACGATCGTTGCGCCATGATTTTTTATAAACGTCATATGCGCGGCTTCACTTTGATTGAAATGGCGGTGGCGTTATTCATCATAACGCTCGTACTCGGCAGTATTCTGGTGCCGCTTAACACACAAGTCGAGCAGCGCAAGACAACGGATACCCAGCGCATTCTCGCTCATGCCATGGAAGCGCTTGCAGGGTTTGCCGCGGTGAATGGACGGCTTCCATGCCCTGCGTCTTCCACAAGCAACGGCATAGAAGACCCCGTAGGCGGGGGCAATTGCAATCACCCGTTCGATGGTTTTTTCCCGGCTGCCACGCTCGGTATCGGGCCGGTTGATGCGCAGGGATACCTCGTCGATGGCTGGGCATCAACGCAAAACCGTGTCCGTTATGCGGTGACAAACACCAACTCGGCTTGCTCGCCCTATCCGTACACCTCTTCCGGAGGTTTAAGGACGTGCTGGAGCAACGTTATGGCGGGCGGGGCGACACCAACCCTTTCGGTGTGCTCGACCGCGACCGGTATTGCCGGAGGCAATTGCGCGGCCGGCACGACGTTGACGAGCAATGCCGCGGCAATTATCTATTCGCTAGGCAAGAATGCAGCCACCGGCGGCGTAGGCGCCGATGAGGTGGAAAACCTCAACAACAACCGGGCGTTCGTCTGGCACACCTCAGCCGCGGATAGCGCGCCGAATGGCGAATACGACGACATCATGGTGTGGATGTCGCCCAATATCCTGTACAGCAGGCTGATCAGCGCTGGCCAGCTACCGTAGCGCCGACTGCTTGCCGCGTAGCGTACAATTCAAAGCAGACTTTGCCGGCTTCGTTATGCGCAAGCGTGAGGGTGTAGCCGAGTTGTTCCGCCTGCTTAGCGGCCTGATAAAGTCCTATGCCCAGCCCGGTCTGCGATGGAACAGGCGCTGAAAGCAGGCGATCCGCGACGGCCTTGGGCACGGCATTCCCGCTATCACACACTGCTAATTTTCCACCGGCGTCCGCCTCAAAACGTACGCTGATGTGAAGTCCATCCCGCTGCTGCGCTTTCGCGATTGCGTTCTGCAGCAGATTCTCGGCGACACCATCAAATAGTTCGCCGGGCACGCTGCTCCCCTCCGCGACGCCGTCATCGGCGTAAGTGATCTCCGAGCGCGTGTAACGCTGTTTCAGTCCTTCCCACCACGCCGCTGCATCCACCTGCGCTACCGTTTCCGGCTGCGGCGCCTTGAGTTTTTCAAGCGTGGTGGACAAGCGCTGTGCAATTTGGGGGAGTTGGCGCTTGATCAACGCCTGCAATGCGGCTGCCTCGTCGGCGCTGCTGGTTTCCGCCGCCGAGCATAGTGAGCGCAACGACTGCAGCAGATTCTTCACGTCGTGGGTCAGCCTGGCGCCAGTTTCGTAGATGGCCTGCGTGTAAGCGTTCTGACGCTGCACTTCCTCGCGTAACTTGGCCTGGTAAAAATGCCCCAGCATTTGAGTCAACAGCTTGAGGTGCAGCAACAACGCAGGGCTTAGCGCCCATTTCGTGTAATAGGTCAAACTCAGATCATGGAAAGTATAGTCGGCCCTGAAACGCGAGCGCCCGCCAACATCACCGCTGCTATTACGCGCACGCCACGAGAGTCCCCCGACCCAGGGGAGCTCGCACATCGTGTCCAGCGCGGCGGAAAGAAACTGCGACGAATCGCGCTCACTCTCCGCCAGATCCGCGACGCCTTTGACCCAGCGTTCGAAGGGCATACCCAAACTCATCAAATAGCGCGACATCAGGTGGCCCAGGCCCATAAACCCGTTGTGCGGGCTCCACAACCAGCTCAGGATGATGAGTATCAACGCCATCACGATCAGGCTTTGCGCAAGCGCGACGGGATAGTCTCCGTGGCTGACCTCCTTGACGACAAAGCTGCCCAGCACGAGTCCCGTAACCAGTAGAAACAGCATCAGGCTGTAGAACAGATCCATCGCCAGCGGCGCGGACTTGCTACCCTGCGGGATACGCACAAAGATGATCAGGACCGGAAGCACCTGCAATCCATACTGCACCAGCATGGTGAGTACCGGATCGACGCGCTGGCCAGCGAACAATTGCGGCACCACCCACATCAACAATATCGACAGCAGGTACAGTGCCGCCATGGTCGCCGCCAGACGCTGCCGCGGCTGCTGACTACCCAGCACATTACCGCCGATCAAGGCAAACAGTACCGCCAGCCACACCGCCATTAACCACCAGTTGTTCCATGCAACCAGCAGCAATCCGATACTGAGGACCAGCACCGCGTGGCGCGGTGCTATGCTGCGCTCGCCGCGCCATATGGGTTGCCACATCAGGAACAAACCGAAGTGCGCCAGCAACATAGCGCGTGCCGTCCAACTGTCGATACCCCACGCCAGGGCATAATGCAGAGTCAACAGCATCGCGCCCAGCCACCATTGCGGGTGGGCCCCTGTTAGCTGCCGCTCGATCTTCTCTCTGGTTTCTGTCATGCGCCTTGCCTGATTCGCATTTTCATCGACGGGAGCTTGATATACTTGGTCGCTTGTGAGCGCATTACGGGATGAAACGCGCGTGTTTCATTCTGTTACGCACTCAAAAGCAATGATTATTCCATGCCCAGATCGCAAATTGTAACTATAGCTCGTTTTACGCTGCTCGAAGCGGTGCGCACACGCCTGCCATGGCTGCTGGTCATCGTCCTGGCTGTGATATTCGGCACCGCCTACTTTATCCAACAGCTTGCCATCACTGAAAGTGTGCGCCTTCAGACCGCGTTTTCCGCCGCTGCGACGCGCTTTGCCGTCGTTGCGGTCCTGAGCTTGCACGTTCTGACCAGTATTGTCCGGGAATTTAACGACAAGGGTCTGGAGCTTACTTTGTCATTTGACCTGCCGCGCTCACACTATATTCTCGGCCGTCTGAGCGGATTTGCGTTGATCGCACTTCTCGCCGCAATGCTGGCAACCTTGCCGCAGCTTCTGCTCGGACCGACGATGGCAGCTTTGCAATGGGGCCTGTCGCTCGCCATGGAACTTGTCATCATGTGTGCGTTGAGCCTGTTTTGCATCGTGACATTCACGCAGTTGATGCCGGCGGCGAGCTTCGTCGCCGCCTTTTACCTGCTCGCGCGCGCCATTACCGCGCTACGAGTCATGACCGACACACCGCTGTTCGGCGGCGACTCATGGTCGAATCAATTCCTCGCGCTAATCACCGAATCGCTGTCGCTCGTGCTGCCAGCACTCGATCGTTATGCGCAGAGCACGTGGCTGATCGATGGCGGTGTATCGTGGCCGGCTGTCGGCGCCAATGTCATGCAGACTGCACTTTATGTCGCGTTACTGGGCGCGGCAACACTATTCGATTTTCAGCGCAGGAATCTGTAATGGCACGTGACGAGCGTCCGATCGGTTCAGTATCCGGCCGCGTGTGGGCGCTATTGCTGATTGCGCTGATCCTGCAAATAACATGGCAATGGTCGCAACCCAGGCCCGTTGCGGCCGCAGCGGCACTCGACGCCCCCGCCCCCGTATCCGCATTGAAGTTGTCCAGCTTTGGAGAACCCGTGGTTCTGGCGCAACTGATGACCCTGTATCTACAGGCATTCGACAATCAGCCCGGCATCAGCATCCCGTTTCGCGATCTTGACTATCAAAAGGTCATCCTGTGGCTGGAGACGATACTTGCGCTCGATCCTGCCGGCCAGTACCCGCTGCTGTTGGCAGCCCAGGTTTACTCCCAGGTGCCGGATCAGGCACGCGAACGGCAGATGCTGGACTTCGTGCGACTGGAGTTTCTGCGCGCCCCCAACGCGCGCTGGCGCTGGCTGGCGCACGCCACCATCATGGCCAAGCACCGGCTGCACGATGACGCACTCGCATTGCAGTACGCGCGCGATATCGCGAAGTACGCGCCTGAGGCACCCAGCTGGGCCCGGCAAATGCAGATATTCATCCTTGAAGATATCGGGGAGATAGAGGCCGCAAGAATCTTGCTTGGCGGGCTGCTTGAGGGCAAGCAGATCAAAGATGAACGGGAAATACACTTTCTGATGGAACGGCTGGAATCCATGAAAAACGTCGAAAATTCGACGCCTATGACGAAAAAGTGACAATTAACGTCAAACTTGCGCGCTTAGTCGCGAAACTTTATGCAAGAATACGCCATTCCGTGACATAAATTCACAAAATTTTCACCCTCAAACTGCGACATTCACGAACAAATACATGAGTTTATGTACAACCACGTTTGAGAAGCCAAATAAGTCAATATCATCACATTTGGTATGTAAGTTGCTTAAACCAACATAATACATCGATCTTTCCAGTCAAGGACTACGCTAATGCGAAAACAAGCTGGCTTTACCCTGATCGAAATCGCCATCGTGCTCGTCATCATAGGCCTGCTGCTGGGCGGCGTTCTGAAGGGCCAGGAACTTATTACCAGCGCCCGCGTGCGCAATCTGATTTCGCAACAGGACGGCGTCAAGGCCGCGTACCTCGGTTTCTTAGACCGCTTCCGTGCATTGCCGGGGGACTACAGCAACGCCTCCACAACCATCGCCAATGTCGCCGGTGCCGCCAACGGCAATAACAATGGCCAGATTCAGTCGCTATCGGACGGCGGAAGCGGTATCGACGAACATATCGCGGCGTGGGACCATTTGTCCAAAGCCGGTTTCATTAATGGCAGCTACACATATGCCGCAGGAGATGAAACGACTGCGTCGGCGCCCACCAATCCGTACGCGCGCTACCTGCGCGTTATTTACGACAAAGTTTACGGCAGTATCGGTGGCGACCCAGCCAGGCGGCACAATCTCAAGACCGGCAATCAGATTCCTTCCGACCTAATGGCGGAAATCGACCGCAAGATCGACGATGGCAACCCCATCGGCGGCACATTCCAGTTTTCGGCCTATGCCGGCGGCGGCGGCGGTGGTGTTCCGCCTGCTGCAGGATGCACTATTACTGCCGGCACAGTCACAACATGGGCTTCGACGACTGTGGACACCAACTGCGGCGGCGCCAGTCTGTTCTGATTTCGTATCGGGTATAGGGCTAGCTGCCCGATAGAAAAGGCCCGCGCATGCGGGCCTTTTCTTTTCTTTGGCGCACTACGTTGTTCCAGTCAAACCTTTCTCGCTGAGGGCGCCACGGAACGCAAACAGTCCCCGCGTGGGCACGTCCTTTGTGCCCACGCGTTGCAACGCCGTCGCCGTGCGCCAACGTGGGCAAAACAATGAACGTCTTACCCACAAAGGGTAGTCGATTGGACAACCCGTTAGCCGGCAGTTGGCCAAGTCCGCTTTGGTTCGAAAGGGTGATCTGACGTATACGGACAGCAGACGCTTGAGTCGGCAATCTTAGAATTAAAGGGCCGGAGCCAGCTTGATCGACATGTGATGCTGCCAGGGTACGTCGCACCGCAACCATTCGATGTTACTTGACGCGAATCGCCACCGTTCCCCCGCCCTACAGATCGCCCGCCCCACGCGCTACGCCGCCGGCGACGGCGCGACGTATCATCTGCGCCACGGCCGGCCCGGCATTGATCGGGGTGATGCGGATTTCGGGATGTGCCACCACGAATACGCGGAACAGTTCGTCGGCAAACGCCTGCCCGATATCGGAAATCCCCGAAAAGTCCAGTTCCACGCGTTTGAAGCGCTCGAATCGGTACACCACACGCTTCGCCTGCGAGCGCGATACCAGCTTCTCGCCTTCGTACTGCGCCAACCGTAGTGGCACCACGGTTTTGTCGAAGGCATAGTCCTCGGTTTCGTCGGTAAACGCATCGAATACTTGGCGCAACACGCGAGTGCCGTGGTTCGCCAGACGCATACGGACGCGTGTACCCGGCGTGGCGGCCGCCTGCTCCACAATGGCATCTTCGGTATGCGGCGCGTGAATATAACGCAGCCGGTGCGATTCGATCTCGAATACATCCATCGCCCGCGAGGTGAAAAAAATCCCCTGACCGGTATGGTGCTCTGGTGCGGTGGTGAGCTTGCCCTTGGCCAGTTCGAGAATGGACTCGCGCGGATCGTGCAAGCCGAGCGCCTTCTGAATCTTGACAAAAATCCCCTCGCCCTCGTCCACGACCAGCACTTCGTTTTCCAGCGCATTGATACGCACCGCGACAGTTACCTTCGCTGCGCCGGAATGAGCGATCGCGTTGTTGATCATCTCGGTCGCGCCGTAATGCCAGATGTCGCGCACGTTCTCCGGCAGACCACGTACTCGTGGCATCACCAGTTCCCGCCAGACCAGGTCTTCCTGCAAGCCAGCACACGGGTAGCTGCGCTCGACGAAATCCAGCGTCTTGAGCCGATAAGTCTTGGCGCGGGTTGTGCCTTCAGCTTCGATCAGCCCCTCGCGCACGAACGCTTGCAAGTAACCATTGGCCACTTGCCGCGACACACCGGCGGCTTGCATGAGGCGGCTGCCGACGCGATGCGAATCTGCAGCGATGAGTTCCAACGCCTGCTGGCGGATGGTCATTTTGTCAACTCTCATGTCTATTATTGTAAATAATAAATAAACTATTAACAATAATTTTCTATATTTTAACTACATTAGCGCACGATACTTATTATGATAGCCTGTATAATTATCGTTAATTGGCATAAAAATAGCAGTTAACATGCAAATGCGCTCCTGATTATCAGGCGCCTGTCAAGACGACTACATGACATCGGGAGCGACATCGTTGAATTTCAAATATAAGAACTATCCGCTTGCACTTGTTGCGCAACTCGTTGTTTCAATGATGGTAATCGGCGCCGTTCATGGGCAAACTTACCCCATGAAGGTCATACGTCTGGTCGTACCCACGTCACCCGGCGGTGGTACCGACATTTCGGCTCGCAACATAGCGCCCAAGCTCTCCGAGTATCTCGGTCAACAAGTGGTGGTCGAGAACCGCGCGGGCGCGAGCACCATGATAGGTAACGAATACGTGGCGCGCGCGACGCCGGATGGTTATACGCTCTTGATGGGGATCAGTTCGCTGGCGATATTGCCGTATATCCACCCCAAGGTACCTTACGACGTCATCAGGGATCTGGCACCGGTATCACAGGTCATACACTTACCCAACATCATGGTGTCGCATCCTTCGTTACCGGCAGGCTCGACGAAAGAACTGATCGCGTTCGCAAAAGCGCGCGCCGGGCAGATCAACTTCACCGCCGGCAGCGTGGGCAGCAATCCACATCTCGCCATGGAACTGTTCCTGTCCATGGCCGGACTGAAGATGGTGCACGTGCCGCACAAGGGCCAGGGACCGGCGCTGGTTGATCTGATGGCCGGACATGTGCCGCTGGCGATGGCCAATATTCTGGGCGCGTTGCCGCATGTGCGCAGCGGCAGGATGCGCGCCATAGGCGTGACCGCGCTTAAGCGTTCCGTGGTTGCACCGGATATTGCCAGCATCGCTGAAACCGGTCTGCCGGGTTACGAAGTCGTGCAGTGGTTCGGCGTCCTGGCGCCGGCCGCAACGCCGCGCGATATCATCGCGAAACTGCATACGACGATCGTGCGAGTGTTGCAGGATACGGCCCTCAAACAACGTTTCATGGGAGACGGCGGAGAAACCGTCGGCAACACGCCGGAGGAATTTGCCGCCATCATCCGCGCCGATCTAGGCAAGTGGGACAAGGTCATAAGGAATGCGGGAATCAAGCCGGAATAAGTTCGCAAGGCGCTAATGACACCTGCGGCGCGCGAACAATTCCTGAAGCTTGGATTGGAGCCCGCCGCAAGCACCGCCAGGGAATTCCAGGCACTGGTCGCAGCGGCAGTCGCGAACTTTGGTGAAGCTGTCCGTGCCGCCGGCATAGCGCCCGAATAACGACAGTCGACTTTGCTTTGTGCTATCTTTGCCGCTCGAAATACCGGGGAAATAATCAATGGCAACCATCAAAGCTGTGGATGCTCTTTCGGGTGCGGCCATCATCGATGAATTCAAACGCTGCGGCGTGGAATTTATCGTTTCGGTTCCCGACCGCGTCACCAGCGAATCCGTTCTACGCCGGGTTGCCGCGGATACGGCACTCAAACTCGTTCGGGTATGCAAGGAAGATGAAGGCGTGTCGATCTGCGCGGCGCTGTCGGTGTGCGGCAAACGGGCAGTGCTGTTGATGCAATGCACAGGCCTGCTCGACTCGGTAAACGCGCTGCGTGCAATCGCCGTCGAATACGCGCAACCCGTGGTGATGATGGTGGGCCTGCTGGGACACGAATCGGAGTCGCCGCCGGCCGAATCGCCAAAGTACGGCATCAGTGTAGTGCCGCGTATTCTCGACGCGATGAACATTGCGTACGAAGTGCTGCATAGCGCCGGGGATGAGAAGCGCATCGCGCCCGCGATCGAACGTGCTTATGCGAACAGCACGCCGCTGGCAATTCTGATCGGAAGGAGTCCCGTATGATGAAGCGTGATGAATGTCTGGACGTCATCGCACGGCATCACACCAACGAGATCGTGGTGGCCGTGTATCAGGCGGCATTCCAATGGGTCGTGATCAAACCCGATGCGCCGAACTGCATAGCGACCGGCGCAATGGGTCAGGGCTCATCGCACGGCCTCGGTTTCGCGCTGGGCATGCCGCAACATCGAGTCCTCGTGCTGGACGGAGACGGCAGCCTGCTGATGAATCTGGGCACGCTGGTGACCATAGCCACTGCCGCTCCGCCCAACCTCGTGCATTTCGTATGCGAAAACGGAACCTATGAAGCCAACGGCGGCCATCCGATTCCGGGCAAGGATGTGCTGAGTTTCGCGGGTATGGCGAGCGCCGCGGGTTACCGCGAGGTTCATGAATTTTCCGAACTGGACAAGCTCGACGCCGCGCTGCCCGGGATACTCAAGGCGCGCGGACCGGTTTTTGTCACGCTGAAGATCGTGCCGGGCAAGATGTATCCCGAGAATTTTGGTTACATGCACAGCCCCAAGGCCCGCGCAGACTTCAAACGGGCGCTCAAACGACTGCCGGGGTAACAATTCCCGGCAGCGTCTTGCACCGCTGGTGCGCGATTGTTCTTGACCGAGGCTAGTCCTCAGATGGGTAAATCATGAATTACAACAAGCGTAGTGTCGTCGATGCGCCATTTGCGTGGAAGGGTGCCGACCTTGCCGACAAGCCGGACTGGCTTCGTCCTTTCAGCGCGGACGAGCTTGCCGAACTGGATGCGGCCCTGCAGTCGGTAAAACAACTGGGACTTGCGACGCTGAACGTCACCCGCGATGATTTCCCGCTGCCGAGGTTCGCTCCGGCTCTGCAACGAATTGCACAGGAACTCGAAACAGGACGCGGCATGATCATGCTGCGTGGACTACCCCTGTCATATACACCCGAAGAGCTGCGCCTGATTTACTGGGGCATAGGTGCTCACTTGGGTACCGCAGTCTCTCAAAATGGCGCCGGTGAACTCCTCGGCGATGTTCGCGATGCCGGCATGGAAGTCGAGGAGACCAAACGGCGCGGTTCGAAAACATCCGGTGAGCTTCCGTTCCATGCCGACCGTTGCGACATCGTCGGTTTGCTGTGCGTGCGCAAGGCGAAGTCAGGCGGATTGAGCCGCATCGTCAGCGCCGCCCAGATACACAATGAGATCCTGCGGCGTCGACCCGACCTGATAGACGTCTGCTACGCCGACTGGCACAACAGCCGTCAGGGCGACGAAGCGCCCGGCGAAACACGCGCCTATCCCAAACCCGTCTTCGGTTTTTGCGAAGGCCATTTCACGGGCATGTTTTCGCCAGTCTACATCCGCACCGCGCAGGCATTTCCCGAAGTGCCGCGCCTGACGCAAGCGCAGAAAGAAGTACTCGAACTGTTTGATGCATTGACGGAAGAATTGTGTCTGCATATGACATTCGAACCGGGTGATATCCAGTTGCTGAACAACCATCTGATTTATCACGCCCGCACACGTTACGAAGATTATCCGGAAAGCGACAGAAAACGCCTGTTGTTGCGTCTGTGGCTGGCAGTGCCGGGGAGCCGTCCTTTGCCGCGCGGATACGAGTTGCTGTTCGGTGACATTAGCGCCGGCGCTGTTCGCGGCGGCGTGCCCAGTCGCGAAGGATGGCGCGCCGTGACGCAGTGGCGCGCGCGCGGGACGATGAGCACCGCCGCCGGTTGATGCTTTTTACCCTTGCCACGTCGCTGCTCAATGCGATCGCCATCCGTGCCAGCCGCGTGCTGCTCGCGTTATATGCGCTGCACCTCGGCGCCCAACCGCTCACCGTAGGATTTATCGCCGCGACGTTTTCCGCTTTTCCGACCATACTTTCGTGGCATACCGGCAAACTAACTGATCGCTATGGCGCGCGCTGGCTGCTGGTGGCCGGTGCGCTGGGCGGCGCGATCGGCATGGTGGTCCCTTACTTCTACACCGGCCTGCCGGCCTTGTTTTTCGCGGCCGCCTTGAACGGCATTTCGTTCACCTTCTACAGCGTTCCGCTGCAAAACATGGTCGGGATGATGAGCAAACCCGACGAAAGAACGCGTAATTTCAGCAATTTGAGCCTGATGGTGGCGGTATCCATCTTCATCGGCCCGATGTTTGCCGGGTTCTCTATCGATTACAGCGGCCATGCCGCAACCTGCCTGTACATCGCCCTGTTATCGCTCGTGCCGGCCGCACTGATGGCGATCTGGGGTGGTGCTTTACCCACCGGCACGCGTTCCAAAATACCTGTTGCTGACAGCGGCGAAGCACCACCGGAGCGCACCATATGGCGCCTCCTGGCGACGGGCAGCCTGGTGCAACTCGGGCTGGATATGTTTCATTTCTACATGCCGGTATACGGTCATGAAATCGGACTATCCGCATCCGCCATCGGCGTCGTGCTCGCGATGTTTGCCGTCTCCGCTTTCGTGGTGCGCACGGTTCTGCCGCCGCTGATCGCACGCTTGGGCGTGGAAACAGTACTGGCATGGTCGTTCTATATCGGTGCGGCAAGCTTTATGATGGTTCCGTTCTTCAAAAGCGCCATTGCACTCGGCATCATCTCATTCCTGTTCGGGATCGGCATGGGTTGCGGCCAACCCGTCACGACCATGCTGACCTACAGCCGCTCGCCCAAGGGCCGCTCGGGCGAGGCGCTGGGCTTGCGCATGACCGTCAATCACCTGACCCGCACCGTGGGCCCGGTCATATTCGGGTCCATGGGGTCGGCGTTCGGCATTTTCTCGATATTCTGGGTGACCGCGGCGTTCATGGCGTCCGGGGGCATACTCGCGCACACGGACCGCCCCGCGGCGAGCGAAGATAAAAGCGGCTAGCTTATAATCCCGGACCTGTCCCGAATTCATTCTTTTCCGATTACGTATAAGGAATTCCACATGACCATCACACTGGAACTCGCCCAACGCATCGTCGCGCAGCGCTTTGAAGACCTGCCGCCGCAGGCCGTGCACTGGGCAAAGTCCGGCATACTCGATACCGTCGGCGCCACGCTGGCCGGCTGCCACGAGGATACGGCGCGGCTGGCCGAACGTGCGCTGGGTTCCGGATCCGGTCCCAGCCTCGTTTTCGGCAGCAATCGGCGCATCAGCGCGCTCGATGCCGCGGTGGTTAACGGAGCTGCATCGCATGCGCTCGATTTCGACGACTGCAACAACACCATAGGCGGGCATCCGTCCGCCCCGGTGTTGTCGGCGATATTCGCGCTCGCGGACGACATCGGCACGAGCGGCAAGGATTTCATCAACGCCTATGTCACCGGCTTCGAGGCAGAGTGCAAGATCGCGCTTGCCGTCAACTTTCATCACTACACCAAGGGCTGGCACCCGACCGCGACCATGGGCGTATTTGGTGCGGCGACGGCGTGCGCGTGTCTCCTGGGATTGAACGAACATCAGACCTCGACCGCGCTCGCCATCGCGGCGTCCTTCGCATCGGGCATCAAGGCCAACTTCGGCACCATGATGAAGCCATTCCATGTCGGACACGCAGCGCGAAACGGGCTCTATGCAGCGCTGCTCGCGCGCGAGAACTATACGGCCAATACCGCCAATGCGTTCGAGCATAAACAGGGGTTTTTCAATGTATTCAACGGTGAAGGCAACTATGATGCGAGCAAGATAATTCCAGCGTGGGCAAGTCCGTGGGACATCGTCGATCCCGGCATCGCCGTCAAGCAGTACCCGTGCTGCGGCAGCACGCATCCCGCCATCGACGCCATGCTGATGCTGGCGCGCGATCACGACATCAAACCCGATCAGGTGGCACGCATAGACTCATGGACGCACTCACGGCGTCTCGAACACACCAATCGTCCCGACCCCAAAGGCGCGCTGGATGCGAAGTTCAGCGTCCAGTACTGCCTGGCACGAGCGGTTATTGAACGCAAGGTGGTTATCGAACACTTTGAAGGCGACACCTATAAGGACCCCAAGGTACGTGCCATGCTGCCGCGTGTGCATGCCGCGGCGTATACCACGGCGCAGTTTCCCGCCGACAACCATTTCGGCGCGGAAATCAAAGTCACCATGGTGGATGGCAAGGTACACACGCAAAAGGTTGACCAGCCGTTCGGCCGCACGTCGCGCAACCCCTTGCCGCCGGAACTTCTGAAGGAAAAATTCATCAACTGCTCATTGCGCGCGTTACCGCAAGCGAACGTCGATGGCATTTACGAAACGATACAGCGTCTCGATCAAGTCGCTAGCATGCGCGAATTGATTGCGCTCACCGCCGTCGAGGACAAAGGAAGCCGGCGTCCCGCTGTCGTGGCTCGCGCCTGATCCACCGCAGCAAGGGCATTCCGCGATTGGCATCAATCCTCGCGAATATCGGCATCCTTGATGATCTTGCCCCACAGGCGTATCTCTGACTTCACCTTGTCAGCCAGTGCCTGCGGCGAACTGCCGATTACTTCGTTACCTGCATCGAAGAACTTCTGCTTTACTTCCGTCCGATTGGTTACCGCCCGGCGCGGACGCGACTATGCGTATCGGTTTGGCTGGAAACCCCACCAGTCCCGGTCCTGCCGAAGCAGACTGTGCCACGCCTTTCGGCTGGATCTGCGCCACCGTCACACCCGGCGCCGCCATGAGTGCCAAGCAAACAATCAAACTCTCAATTCGCGCCATCCACATGTTTTGTCCTTATCGGGCAACACAAGCACTGATTTTAAAGAGGTAAAGCTTGGCGCGCTCATCCCAGCTTGGCGGCGAAATTCACGCGCAGTCTATTGTGATCGAACCTTGGTCACAGGCACACGCGTCTTGTACATCAGGATGCCGCCGACTACCAATATGACGGCATTGGAAAAGAACACCGCCATGACTCCGAAGGTGGTGCCGACGCTGCCAAAGATCAGCGGGACTGCGAGATGCGTGGTGTTATTAACGGTCTTGCGCAACCCAGTCGCCTCTGCCACCCTCCCGTGCGGGGTAAGCACATAGATCAGCGACATGGCCATCGGCTGCGCGCCGCCGCACGCCAGGCCGACCACGAAAGCGATCACCCCAAGCGCGTAAGGATTCACGAAAAATGGCATCAATATGAATGAAAAGGCAGCGACGAACACGGAGTAAGTCAGTATCTCGGCTTCGCTCAGCTTTTTTATGAGCCACGGTACAACCCCGCGTATCACAAAGGTCGCTATCGCCGTCGCGCTGAGTATCGACCCGATAGCGGACGCGGAAAGGCCGATGGAGTGACCGTAGATCGGCAAATAAAACTGAAACAGATCCTGCGCCGAGCCGATAATGCCACTGGCGATGAAGATGCTGCGTAAATGGGGAACGCGCCATAACTCCAGCACACTCCCATGCTTCGCGGCGCCTGCGTGGCGCGTGAGGCGCGGCAGCAGTGCCGGTTTGAGCCACAGCATCAAGACCGGCGCCACCGAAAATATTGCAAGCACGAAAAATACCTGCACGTTGCCGATATGGTCTATGGAAAATCCGGCGGCCAGCGGTCCGAGAACGTTGCCGGCGGCGTGCCCCATGCCTATCATGGCATAGTTGCGGGCGCGGTGTTCCACGCCGCCGACCCCGCCCACGCTGGCCTCGAGGGGAATCAGAAACAACTGATGAAAAAGTCCAAACACGAACGCCATGACATGCAAAACAGCCAGCCCCTGAAACAGCGGCGGCAAAAGCAGCGTCAACCCTATCCCCGCGGCGCCGATAATCATCGGCACCCGTGGTGCGACCCGATCCGCATACTTGCCGATGACGATCGACAACAGCATGGGGCACAATGAATACAGGGCCACCAACGCACCGATCGTAATTTGATCAGCACCCAATTCCAGCGCATAAAGCGACACGGCGACGCGACTGCCCCCGAACGCGGCCTGGTTCAGAATGCAGATCAACATGATCACGTATATAGTCATAGTAGATGGAGCACCGGGCGCGCGGGGGCTGCTGCGTTCCGGGTCTGCTCAGCAATTGCGTGCTGGTTGAATGCTTTTTCTGCGGAGACTGATATTATCACCGGGAGCCATGTGTTTTACGCAGGCAATGATTTATGAGGAAGATGATGGAAGAAATTCGCATTCTGGCGCCTAACGGCGTATGCGGCTCGGGCTTTGTCGAAGCTTCCTTCGAGAAAGGGCTCTGCGCCCAACCGCATTTCATCGGTTGCGATGCCGGCTCAACGGATCCCGGCCCCAGTCATTTGGGCTCCGGTGAACCTGCGTTTCCGCGCGAAGCGGTCAAACGCGATCTGCGTTTGATGATGCTCGGCGCACGAAGGCTCAAGGTGCCTCTGCTGATAGGCTCAGCGGGCACGGCCGGCGCCGATCCGCATCTGGCATGGTATGCCGACATCGTGAGGGAGATCGCGGCCGCCGAAAGTTTGAGTTTCAAGCTCGCGCTGATACACGCCGAGCAGGACAAGACTTACCTCAAGCAGCGCCTGCACGAGGGCCGCATCAAACCGCTGCATCCCGCGCCACACTTCGACGAGTCGGTGATAGAACGCAGTGCGCACATCGTCGGCATGATGGGCGCCGAGCCGTTCATGAAGGCATTGAATGCCGGCGCCGACATCGTCATCGCCGGCCGTGCCAGCGACACCGCAATATTCGCGGCACTGCCCCTGATGCGCGGTTTTCCGGAAGGCATGGCGTGGCACGCGGCGAAGATTCTCGAATGCGGCGCGGCGGCGGTGGTCAACCGCAAGACCCCCGACTGCATGTTTGCGTGGCTGCGCCACGATCATTTCGTGGTCGAAGCGCCTGACGAAGAATTGCGCTGCACGCCGCAGAGCGTGGCCTCGCACAGCCTTTATGAAAACGCCGATCCGTTCCGATTGATTGAAAGCTCCGGCACGCTCGATCTCACGCAAAGCCACTACGAAGCCATCAGCGACCGCGCGGTAAAAGTCTCCGGCAGCACTTTTATTCCCGCGCAGTGCTACACCGTCAAGCTGGAAGGCGCCGAACTCGCCGGCTATCAGAGCATCGTCATCGGCTCGATACGCGACCCGTTCATCATCCGCCAGATCGACGACTGGACCGCACGTTTGACCGACAAAATCCACGCCCGTGTGCACATGGTTTACGGCGACCGCCTTAAACCAACCGACTACGTGCTCAACATCCGCATCTACGGCAAGAACGGCACCATGGGCCCGCTCGAACCCGTCAAGGAAATACTTTCGCACGAGCTGTGCCTGCTGATCGAAGTCACCGCTCCCACACAGGACGTCGCCAGCAGCATCGCCGGCATGGCACGCCATCAGGCACTGCATTTGCCGATCCCCGAATGGAGTGGGCTCATCACCGCCCTCGCCTGCCCGTACAATCCGGCGCACCTCGACCGTGGCGCTGTCTACCGCTTCAACATCAATCACGTCGTTGAACCCGATGACCCGTACGAGATGTTTCCCATGGAGTTGATCGACATAGGCGCTAAGACATGACCACACTCGCCAAACTCGCCCGCCTCATCCGCAGCAAGAACGCCGGCCCGTTCGAACTGACATTCGATATTATGTTTGATGATGCCGCCACCTACGAGCGTGTCAGGCGCTCAGGTGCAATCAGCCGCGAAGCCGTGGCGCAGCGTTATGGCCTGCCGGCGGCCGAAGTAAAGTTTTTCTGGTGCGACAACGCGCTCGCGATTAAAGCGTCCATACCTCGGCCATACTTTCAGGGTGATTTGCTGGACAGCGACGGACATGGCGGACAGCAGTATGCGCCGCTGATGGATATTGAAATTGCGTAGCGGCACGGCGCCGGCTCACTGTCTGCCGCTCTGCAAGAGCGTGGGATCCGTGATTGCGGATATGTCATCACACGCGCCGCGTCGATTGGACTGGCGGCGTCCCAATTGTCTTTGTGCCACTTGATTCGTGGACAATCCTGAAAATCACATGTCAACTTCGCCCTTTATAATTCTCCTTGCAGCGGTCTCGTCGTTGAGCCTGCAGAATGTGAACACGCTTGCGCAGGAGTTTCCGTCAAAAGCGATACGCATCGTTACCAGCGGCGTGGGGGGCAGCAGCGATTTCGCATCGCGTCTGTTGGCGATGGGCATCTCCGGCGGCCTCGGCCAGTCGGTAATAGTCGAGAACAGGGGCAGTGGCGCGGTGGCGCCGGTCGTGGCACGCGCGGCGCCTGACGGGTATATTCTGCTTGGCACACCAGGCACGCTATGGCTCTCACCATTGCTCGGCAAGGTCGACTATGACCCGATACGCGATTTCGTGCCGCTATCGCTGACCAACCGCTCGCCGTCGATACTCGTTGTTCACCCGTCTCTGCCGGTAAAAAATGTGCGGGAACTCATCGTCCTTGCCAAATCCAGACCTGGTGCACTCAACTATTCGTCGGGCGGGGCGGGGGCAACCTCGCACCTTGCCGGCGAGCTCTTCAATTCCATGGCAGGTATCCATATCGTGCGCGTCACCTACAAGACAGAGGCCTCGCCAGGACTGTTAAGCGGCGAAGTTCAGATGTCATTCGCCAGCGCAGGCGGCGTCATGACGCATATCAAATCCGGCAGACTGAAGGCGCTTGCTGTCACCAGCCTGCAACCTTCGCCGCTGGTTCCCGGAATGCCTACGCTGGCGGCATCGGGACTGCCAGGATTTGAAACGGGAACCATTTTCGGGCTGTTCGCGCCGGCGAAGACGCCCGATGCGGTAGTCAGGAGGCTCAATCTCGAGATCGTGCGTTTTCTTTCCACGGCAGAGGCGAAACAGAGGTTTCTCGATTCCGGCGTTGAAGCTGTGGGAAGTTCGCCCGATGAGTTTCTCTCCGTCATCAAGGCCGAAATGACGCGCATGGGAAAAATCATCCGCGACGCAGGCATCGGCGCATCAGATTGATTCCCAGCGAGGCCCGCCCGCGTCTACCCGTACATGTAAACGCCGCCGTCGACGTGCAGCGCTGCGCCATTGATCCCACCGGACCGTTTGGCACACAAGAAAGCAGCGACCCATGCAAGCTCCTCGGAATCTATCATCCTGCGTATGGGCACCTGCTTTATGCGCCGAGCCACCAATTCCGGATCGCCGTGCTGCGGATGTGTCGTCAGGTCGCGGGTGGTCGACGTGAAGGATGGGACGATGTCGTTGACGGTAATGCCGTATTGTCCGAGACCGGCCGCCAGCGATCTGGTTAAAGTCCGTAGACCGCCTTTCGAGGTCGAGTGCGGAATCCGCAACGGTCCACCCCTCCACCCATCCGGGCCGTTGACATGAATGATGCGACCCCATCCGGCTTCCTTCATGGCGGGCACGAACGCCTTGGCCAGATACCAGGAGGCGGTCAATTGCTGGTTGAGGTGCATGTGCCAATCATCATCGGTGGTTTCGAAGAAATCCTTGTGCAGCCGGCGTGCCGCGTTGCTCACGCAGATGTCGACGCGCCCGAATGCCGTCTCGGCAGCCTTTTTGAGCGCCTCCACCGTCGCCTTCTCCATCATGTCGCCGACGACAACGACGGCCTTGGCGCCTTTGGCCTCGACCTCGGCGCGCGCGGCCTCTATCTCCGCGCCTTTGCTTCGGCCGTGCAGCACAATGTTCGCCCCGAGTCCCGCAAACTCCAACGCGATGGCCTTGCCTATGTTGCGCCCCGACCCCGTAATCAGGGCTGTCTTACCGCTCAAATCGAATGGATGTTCCAACTCAATCTCCTATGAAATGCCGGCGGGTTGCAGGGTCGCCTGTGCCACGCATTCCCGTCCGGAGGCTAACGTATATAGAAGGACAATCTGCGTGTCAACGACGGCAGGACACCGCCACTTCAACTTCCAGTGACCGTAGTCCGGATTAATGCGTTACGGTGCCGCGGCAGTAGACGCAACCGTAACTCGCTGCGTCCCGCGCACGCCACGCACTTCTATGCGCACACGATCAAGCTCGCGCCTGTTGCGGTCGACGAGTGTCACCTGCCGCGCCCCCGGCGCCGGCAACCACAAATACGGTGCATCGGCACGCGCGCGGCGGCCGTCCTCAAACACGAACCTCGCGCCCGTCAATGCGCCACGCGCGGTGACAGCAATACCCTGGCGTTGGCGAGGAATGTCGGGGTCGACGGCGTAGATCGCGCCGTTCACCGGCGTCGCAAGTCGTGCTCGCTCGGCGGGCGCCGCCAGTGGCGTGATTCTGGACGCTTCGGTGCCGGCCACAAACCATTCGTTGCGCTCTGGCTCAACCGCGTTTGCATAGGTCACGTGGCGGCGTACCGCATCTGCGGGCGGTGCGACGGGCGCAGGCGCGCTTTCGTCGTGCAGAAAGTCCATTACGTCGCGCCAGATCGGTGCGGCACCACTCACACCCGACACGTCGTGCATGGATTCGCCGGAGAAATTGCCGACCCACACGCCGACCGTGTAGCGCGACGTATAACCAACTGCCCAGTTGTCGCGCATGTCCTTGCTGATGCCGGTCTTGACGCTGGACCGGTAACGCGTGGCCAGCGGGCTCGCAAGTCCGAACGTGAGAGCGCGCGCCGCGCCGTCCTCGACGTTGCGTCCTTCAAGTTCGCGCAGATGGCGTTCCAGCGTTTCCGAGGCACCCGGCCTTCGAACGTGAACACTTCGACCCGCGGCGCGGCCCACGCGGTGGCAGCGATGAATAATCCGGTCAGCAACAGAAACCCGCATCCTGGATTGCTCAAACTATGGCAGTAGCGCGGCATCGTAGCGGCCTCCCCAAATGACGGAGTATGCAAAATATTGTTGTAATTCTCTCTTCCATTTTACGCTCGCGTTCGCCTCTATCAGTGATGAAACCCGCTGATGGTCCGGTGCCGTACGATTGTGCAGTCGGGTTGCGAACGCATCGGATACTCGATGTGAATACATGGCCTGCACCATCGTTTTGCGCGTCATCGGGCTTGCTTCTGAGTAGCGGCTGGCAGCATTTTCGAAACTGCCGGACAATGTCGCTCATTTATCACCATGAGCCAGTTCGATGAGCGCACATCCCAACATCATTGAATCCGCATCCGGGATACGCGAGATTCTGTTGCAAATCAAAAGCATTGCAGTCCTGGGTATCAAGACTGAAGCACAGGACCATCAGGCCGCGTACTATGTCCCGGCCTATATGCAGGCCGCGGGCTATGACATCATTCCCGTTCCGGTTTACTTCCCGGAAGTTACCGAAATCCTCGGCCGCACGGTCTACCGGAAACTCACCGAAATTCCGGAACCCGTGGATCTGGTCAACGTGTTTCGCCGCCCTGCCGACGTTCCCGCGCACGTCGCCGACATACTTGCGAAAAAACCACGAGCGGTGTGGCTGCAGCTCGGGATACGCAACGATGCGGCGGCGTTGACGCTGGCGGAGGCGGGTATCCTCGTCGTGCAGAATCGCTGCATACTGGTCGAGCATCGCGAACTGCGGATTTAGTCGGTAATCCTTTGCCGACAGTAACGGCGGCGGGATGGGGATGCCGCCCTACGATACGGCGCAGGAAAGGGTAAGTGGATAGATATTTTCCCCGTGGGCATGCGTATCTACACAAGATTGTGTCTCTCCCTTGCGCACGCACACACAGCGGAGGATGGGTCGAGCGCAGCGACACCCATCAAACAGCCTCCGTAGCAACATGCCGCAGCTGATGGGTTTCGTGCCGCAACCCATCCTACAGGAGCAAAGATGTGCGAATACGCATGCCCCTTGGGAAAGGGAAGAACAGAAAAAGCATGCTCAGGCGGCAACCACGCGATTTTTCCCGGCGCGCTTTGCCAGATACATCGCCTGATCGGCGCGTTTGATTGCATCGTCGGCGGACTCTTCGGGCGCGAACTGGGCGACGCCGGCGCTGAAGGTTATTACGATTTTGTCGTCACCGGCGAGGAAGAACCGCTTGGTGAGTTCGCGCTGCAGGCGCGTCATGGCTTCGACGCCCTGGTCGAGCTCGGTGTCGGGCATGATGACGACGAATTCTTCGCCACCGTATCGTGCCAGCGTGTCCTGCGGGCGCATGCTGTCGCGAGTAACCGTGGACAAGTGCGCGAGCGCCGCGTCGCCGGTGGCGTGACCACGTGTGTCGTTCAATTTCTTGAAATTGTCTATATCGAGCAGCGACACGCACAGCGGCGTTTCCTTGCGCCGCACATCCGCCAGTTCGCATACCATTGCTTCGTCCAGGCCCTTGCGATTGAGCGCGCCGGTCAGCGCATCGTGCCGCACCTGGGTGCTCACGGAGTCCAGCTCTTGATGCAGCCGCGTTATCTCCGCTTCTGTCGCCTGGACCTTGTCGCGCATTTCGCGCATCTCCTGGTGAGCGCGGCCCACCGATTGCGCAATGTCGCGTGTCGCTGCAACGAGGTCCTTGAGCACGGGCGCAATGTCCTCAAAACTTTTCGCCTGCTCGATCAGACGCGCGTTCTCCTCCATGCGGCGGTGATGCATGCCGGTCGCCTCGGTCATGAGCGTCAGGCGCTCAATGAACATGGCCACCATGCGCTTCATTTCCTCCTGCGCTTCGAGCGCGCGGCCCTTGGCTTCGGTCTGTTTGTACATCACGTCCTTGATGCGGCGCTCCGCGTCGTCGAGACGACGCAGCGAGAGCGGCGGCGTGGCGGACTCCATCAAGGCATCGATCTGGCGCTTGAGCCAGTGGTCATCGCTGCTCAGCGCACCGATGTTCTCGATGATCAGGTGCAGCAGTTTTAGCAACGTTGCGCGTATCTCGGCCTGGTCTTCCGCCGCAAACGACACGCGTAGATTGAAATTTCCGAGCATCGTTTTGAGTGCGACTATGGCGGAACCCGGCGTGCGCAGCGCCTCGAGCAATCGGGTTGCCTGTTCCGCAATTCGTGCGTCGTCCGTACCCAGCGCAGGCAGGGTATTTTCGACTAGCCGTGCGATGGGTTCCAATAACTCCGTGGATCCTCGAGCTTCAACGGGAGCGGCCACGGTGCCACCTGCTTCGACATAGCTGATAAGTGCCGCTTGCAATTCACTCCAGTTGCCGCGGCGTATGGCGCCGTCAATTTGCGCCTTGAGTTTCTGGTGCAGTGGCATGCGGACCGGCAATGCCTGAGTCATCTTGCGTAGCGCTTCGTCGGGAAACGGCGGATCGTCGGGAACTCCCGCGACCTCGCAATAAGCAGCACGAAAGTTGGCCGGATTGGGTACGAGCTTGCGAGTACCCAGCAACATCAGGGTGTCGCGTGTGATTTCGGACGGAGACTTGTCGGACATATGCGCATCCCGGGCTATGAACAGCATCGGCGATGGCGCCCCTCCGCCACGCTGACCTGCATGCAAAGAGTCTACGGCGGGCGGTAGTGCGGACAAACTCGGATATGGCATGCAATTGCTGGAGTGTTCCCGCGCTTGACCGGGACTTGGCCGTCAAGCGGTGATCAACCACCTTGACAATGGCTGAATCAGCCCCCTAAAGTCCGGGCTCCGCGGTTCACAAATCTATGATGCATCTCAGCAAAATTAAGGAAAATTTAATGTCAAATCAGACTGTTAGCGGCAACCCCTACACCCGCGGCATTGCCGAGTTCGTGTCCGGCCTCGAATACGACGCGATCCCGGCCGAAGTCCGGGACCGCATTAAATTGTTGATGCTGGACGCGTTTGGATGCGGCATTTACGGCGCGGATCTCGAGTGGAGCCGCATACTGCAGGAGCGCCTGGCGTCGCTCGATACCACCAGCACGTGCGGCGTATGGGGCACGTCCCACAAGCTTTCGGCGCCGCACGCGGCACTGGTCAACGGCAGCCAGGTTCAGGGCTTCGAACTCGATGACATGCACCGCCACGGCGTGCTGCATACCGGCTGCCTGGTGTTGCCCGCGCTGGTGTCGGTCGCGGAAGTGCGTCCGGGTATGAGCGGCAGGGAGTTTCTGACGGCGGCAGTAGCGGGGTACGAAATTGGACCGCGCGTAGGCATTTGCATGGGCGCTGAACATATCGCACAGGGCTGGCATGCCGGCGCGACGGTCGGCGTGTTCGCGTCCGCCGCCGCCGCCGCGCGAGGACTCAAGCTCGACGCAGACAAGACCGTGCACGCGCTGGGTATCGCCGGCACGCAGTCCTCGGGGCTGATGGCAGCGCAGTTCGGATCCATGGTCAAACGCATGCACGCCGGGCGTGCTTCCCAGAGCGGACTCTATGGTGCGCAACTTGCCGACGCCGGATTCACCGGCATCGTCAACGTATTCGAGAGCGAATACGGCGGATTCTGCACTACGTTTTCGCGGTCCAGCGACCGATTCAATCTCAGCGAACTGACCAACGATTTTGGCTCCGTGTGGCAAACCATGGGGGTGCGGCTCAAGTTTTATTCGTGCGTAGGCAGCACCCACTCGACCCTGGACGCCATCAGCGAATTGCGCGAGGCGCATCCCTTCAAACCTGACGATGTCGAAAAGATCATAGTGCACTGCTCGCAGGTCACGCTCGACCACGTGGGCTGGAAATATGTCCCGCAGGGCTTTACCGCGGCCCAGCTCAATCTTTCCTACTGCGTAGCCACGCTGCTGCTCGACGGCGCGGTCTTCGTCGACCAGTTCACCGAGGACAAGCTGGCCGACCCCGCGCGCATGGCGCTCGCGGCCAGGGTAACGGCCGTGCATGACCCCGCGATCAGCGCCAAGGGCTCGAAATTCCGTCAGATGGTCAATGTCGAGATACACCTCAAGGATGGACGCACGTTGCGGCGCACGCTGGAAGTTTCACGCCGCAAGGAAACATTCGCGAGCGCCTCCGAGGTGGTCAAGAAGTTCGAGAATCTGGCGGCGCACGTACTGCCCAAAGCGCAGGTTGAGCAGCTGCGCGATGCCATGCTGGACCTGGAAAATCTCCCGGACGCCGCGCAGCTTGCGCGGCTGCTGTGCAAAAAGTGATCTGTCCCGGCGCACCATTCCAGACCACGCACAAGGACGGTTAAAATATTTGGGGGCGTCGACTCGCGACGCGCCTGAACATTCGGGAGGCACTGTGTCCGATCGCAAAGGCTTGGCGAAGAACTCGCTCAATGCGTTTGAATCCACCGTCATGGGCATCGCGGGCACGGCGCCGGCATTCAGCGTCGCAGTCACCACGGCTACCATAGTCGCGGCGGTAGGGGTGCTGTCGGTCGGCAGTATCCTCTACTGCGGTCTGGTCATGTTCGGCATCATGCTGGCGTTTATCCATCTCAGCAAGATTACGCCCCACGCAGGCGCCGCATACGCGTGGGTAGGCCACGTTTTCGGCAGGAAATGGGGGTTCTTCGCCGGCTGGGGACTGCTGGTCGCATCGACATTTTTCATGGTGTCGGCAACCATACCCGCCGCCACCTCCACGCTGCTGCTGATTGCGCCTGAGCAGGTCGAGAACACGACCTGGGTAACATTCACGGCCGCGGTGTGGCTGACCGTGGTTACCATCGTTGTCACCACAGGCATTAAACACGCGAGCTACGCGCAATTGATACTGACCGGGTTGGAAACCGCGGTTATATTCGCCCTGATCGGCGGCGCGTTCCATCAATACTGGGGAAATCCCGCGCACCCGCCGTCGTTAATCTGGTTTTCGCCGTTTTCATTCACGCCTCAGTTGTTCGCCACCGGCGCCTTGACCGCCATATTCTTTTACTGGGGCTGGGATGTCACCATGAATCTCAGCGAGGAGGCCTATGAGGGCACGGCCAGCAAAGGCGCGTTCTGGGCCATGGTCAATCTGATCCTGTTTTTCATCATCATGATGATCGTGGTGCTGATCGTCCTGACCAATGAAGAGATCGCGCAGGCGAATACCAATGTGCTGTTCGCGGTCGCCACCAAGCTGTTTCCTTCTCCCTGGAACTACCTTGCGGTGCTCTCGACCATACTCAGCACGATAGGCACGATTGAAACGCAGATCCTGCAATTCAGCCGCAGCATGTTTGCCATGGCGCGCGATCAGATGCTGCCCCAGCGTTATGCGGGGATACACGCGGAATGGCAGACCCCGTGGGTGGCAACGCTGGTCATCTGGGCACTCGGCGTGCTGCTTCTGTTCAGTTCCTCGTACATGCCATCAGTGAAGCAAATCCTCGAAAGCTCGATACTTGCAATCGGTTTTCAAATCTGTTTTTACATGAGCCTGACGGGGTTTGCGTGCGCCTGGCACTACCGGAATAAATTGCAGCAGGGCATGGGCAACGCGATCTCCTACGTGCTATGGCCATTGCTGGCGGCGCTGTTCATGGTGTTCATCGCCATATACAGCATTCCGACCTTCGATCTGGTCACCAACGTGATGGGCATAGGTGGCATCCTGATCGGCTTTCTGCCACTGATGCTGAATCACCAGCGGCGCGCGCACTGAAATACGCCATCGACGCTTAACTGCCGATTCTGACTTCAAGCAGCTGGGCCTGCGCGGCAGCGAGTCGGGCGATGGGCACGCGCGGGCCGGAACACGACACGTAGTTGATGCCGATGCGGTGACAGAAGTGTATAGTTTTCCGGATAACTGATGCCGCGCCGCACGCCGCGGTGTCCCAACATCGGATTGACCTCCGCAAGTACACGCACTTTCTTGAGTATCGCTTCCTTGCGCGCGATGACATCCTCTTCGAGATGCAAATCCTTGCAGGTATCCAACCCGCCAACCAGTTTTGTCAATCCGTCGGCGTACTGCTGGTAAAGCTTGGGACTCAGCAATGTAAGCGTATCGGGCAGTTCCCCGAGGGCCTTGATGCTGTCGCGCAACTGGTGCAGGTACGCAATCTCCAGCTCAAGCTGTGCCGCGGCGGGCAGGAATTCGTGCATGGGCGGGTCGAGTAGACGCACCGTCACCGGCAATCTTTTCATGGCCTTGAAAATGGCCTTGAAATCCGCGCGCTGTATGGGCAACAGCCGGTCCAGCGCGGCCTGCCGCTCTTCCTGCGATTCGGCCAGTATCATCTCCTGCACGATGGGCAGGCGATCGGTGCTGTTGAACATGCGTTCGGTACGCACCAGTCCTATGCCCCTGGCGCCGAACGCACGCGCGCGCACCGCATCCTCCGGCGTGTCGGCATTGGCCATCACCTGCAGCCGTGCCGCTTCGTCGGCCCACGCCAGCAACGTCACCATCTGCTCCGAAAAAGCGGCTGCCACGGTCGGCACTTCTCCCGCGTAGACGTGACCGGTTCCGCCATCTATGGTGATGGCGTCCCCTTCCTGCAATGTGGTTTCACCGATCACGGCACTGCGCATCTTGTCGTTGACCACGATCTGCTCGCAACTGGAAACACAGGGGTTGCCCATGCCGCGCGCGACGACCGCCGCGTGTGAAGTCTTGCCGCCACGCGCCGTCAGCATGCCTTGATCCTGAAAAAATCCGTGTATATGGTAAAGCCCGGCGGCACATTGAGGCCGATTTGTGTCATTTCGCATAAGTTGGCGCCTTTGCCGCCATGCAGCATCTTGTTCTTGCCGTCACCGTCTTCGAACGCAAAAATGTGTTTTTGGGCCGCCATGATGATCCCTCTTGATATTGGGCCGCGCCGGGGCCTCTGTCTGACTCGCGGCAGACCGTCTCCTAGCGCGTCATACGATCCATCGACACGAGCAGATTCTGCCCTCTTATACAACGGCATAGTCATGGTGGGCTCCCGTTTCGGCCACAGTCCGCGCCAGATTGACGCGCTCCAGATCGATTTACGACCGGACACGAGAAATCCTGAACCCACGCAACCATGAAACGCCGCTTTGCTACCCCGGCATGCTCAGCCCGATGCCGGACGCCCTGCATGGATGGACGTAGCCGGCTGGTGACTATAGTAAAATTCGGTTTGAAACCGCAAAGGCGCGCATACCACGCGCAGGGAGAAACAGTTGGCAAAAGCAGGCGGAAAATCAACGGAAATCTCATTCATAGGCACCTCCGATTGCGGGCCGACTCACGGGCCCAAGGATGGATTCCCTATAGAACGCTACACAGAACTGGTGCGCCCCACGCTCGCGTCGGTCGACCTGCGGTTTGGCAACTGTGAACGGCAGTATTCCGACCGCAAGGGAACCGTTGGTCTCGCCGCGCATGCGTGCCAGCCGACGTCTATGGCGAAGATCTTTACCGACTGCGGTTTCGACGCCATGACGATAGCCAACAATCACATGTACGCGTTCGGACCGGACGCACTGCTGGACACGCGTGCATTGCTTCAGTCAAAAGGCATAGCAGTCACGGGCGCGGGGAAAAATCTCGCAGAAGCCTGCCAGCCTGCGATCGTCGAGCGCAACGGAATCAAGGTAGGGTTTCTGGGTTTTTGCTCGGTTATTCCGCACGGCGGAGAGGCCGGACCCGACAAAGTCGGGATCGCGCCGTTGCGCATCAAGGCAAAATACGACCTGCGCGGACCTCATTCGCCGCCATGCGTGATCACCGAACCCGACTCCAAAGACCTGAAAGTCATCGTCGACAGCGTGCGCGCACTGCGGCCGCAGGTCGACGTATTGATGATGGCATTTCACTGGGGCGTGGACTGGGTGCCGCGCGTTATCGCGGATTACCAGGTGACCGTTGCGCATGCCTGCATAGACGCGGGTGCGGATCTGATCATGGGCCATCATCCGCACGTGCCCAAGGGTATCGAAGTCTACAAGGGCAAATCCATTTTCTATTGCATGGGCGCGCTGTGCATGACCAGCTGGCTGGGTCCTATGGACGCGTGGCGCGAACCGGCGTGGATGCACGGTTCCATGCGCAACTACACCGATCTCGATCCGGATTATCCGTTCATGCCGTACGGCAAGGATTCCACAAAATCGCTATTGGTCAAAGCGATCTTGTCGAAAGAAGGCGTCAAGCGCGTGTCGTTTCTGCCGCTGATGATAGACAAGCTGTACCGGCCTGAAGTGCTGCACCATGCCGACACGCGTTTCGATGACGTCGTCCGTTATATGGAATGGGCCTCGGACGGGCTCGCGCACAAGTTTGCGGTGGACGGCGACGAAGTTGTCGTAACCGGGTAATAGTCCTAGAACAATTTAGCCGCTAGCGCGCGGCATCAAATGCCGCGACGCTATTCGACTTTGATGCCGGCGTCGCGGATGACCTTGCCCCACTTGGCCATATCGTCGCGTAACGCACTCGCCAGATCTGCCGCCGAACCACCCACCGGTTCGGCCCCGGCGTTGACAAACTTTTCTCTCACGTCCGCGTTATTAAGCACCAGATTGATCTCATGCCCGAGGCGGTTGAGGATGGCCTGATTCGTCCTCGCCGGTGCGAACACGCCAAATATTGAAACGCATTCGTAACCGGGGACAGCAGACGCGATGGTCGGCAAACCCGGCGCCAGCCGCGACGGCTGCGCGCTGGTAACCGCAAGCGCGCGCAGCCGGCCCGACTTAATATGCGGTGCCACCGCCGTGGTTACGCCGAACAGCAGTTCAACCTGACCGGCAAGCAGATCGGTAATCGCGATGCCGGCGCCCTTGTACGGGATGTGAACAATATTGACGCCCGCCATCGATTTGAACAGTTCCGCGGCCAGATGCGTGGAGCCTCCGATCGCCGTAGACGCGTAATTCAGGGCGCCCGGCTTGGACTTCGCCAATGCGATCAATTCCTTGACGGATTTCACCGGCAGCGTGGGATGGCCCACCAGCACATTGGGCGTACTCGCGGCAAAACTGATGGGTGAAAAATCCTTCACCGGATCATAGGGCGTCTTGCGCAGAAACGGCAGTATCCACAGCGTGCTGTTGAAATAGAGCAGGCTGTAGCCGTCCGGTGCGGCACGCGCGACGGCCTCCGCCAGAATAATGCCGGCGGGCCGATTCTCGACGATGACCTGCTGACCCAGACTCGCACTCAATCCCGATGCGATCAGACGCGCCAGAAAGTCTCCGCTGCCGCCGGGCTCGGCCGTGTATATGCGCAGCGGCTTGACTGGATATTCCTGAGCCGAGGCATAACCGCAAGAAAACAGTGTTAGTCCGGCCCACAAGGATAGTGCAAGAAAGCGATTCAGCATGAATAATTCCCGAAATAGATACAGCATCTTCTTGAGGTCAGGCAAGACACAACCAATTGATGGCGGCGGTCAATCCATGGGGCCATCATAAACATATCCTCCCGATGGCGTTCCCATGACACAGGTCTTGTCGAGATAGCGCGTTTTCGTTTTGTCGTAGTCGTTGACCGCCATGTGCAGCGTACAGCGATTGTCCCACATCAATACGTCGTCCTTATTCCACCGATGGTGGTAAACGCCCTGCGGGCGCGTGGCGTGCGCACACAGGAACCGGATCAGAGGAACGCTTTCTGCGACCGTCATACCATCGATAATATTCACTTTCTCACCAACGTAAAGAACTTTGCGGCCGGTTTCCGGATGCACTCTGACCAATGGGTGCGCTATCGGCCGACTGAGTTTGCTGGTTGCCGCCAGACGTTCCGGTGTGCTGGCGTCGATAATCAGATGTGGCCCTGGATGTACGCCATACAGGCCTTCAATCAGTTTTTTCATGCCCTCGGACAGGGTGTCATAGGCGAGGTACATGTTTGCAAACAGGGTGTCCCCACCCACATCCGGCAGGTCAACGCCGTGCAGCACCGTTGCCATGGCGGGACTGCACATGAACGCACGGTCCGAATGCCAGACCATGGCGCCCTTGCCCAATGGTTTACCGCCCGGCAGTGGCCGGTTGGTATTCAGCAGGATTTCAGGAAATTCCGGATCCCTGTCCCGCGGCGCCATGTCGTTGTTGTCGAGTTCGCCGAAGCGTCGGCTAAACTCAATCTGCTGTGCTTTGGTAATCGGCTGATCACGAAACAGCAGCATACTGTATTGTAGAAATGCAGCATGTATCTGACTGAAAGTTGTGGCGTCCAGCGACTGACGAAGGTCTACCCCCAGGATTTCCGCACCCAGGTTATAAGACAGCTTTTGAATCTGCAATTCCGAATTCCCCTCAAGAATATGACTTTCCTGCCATGCCGCACGTAACCGGCGTGGTTGGCGATCCGTCCTTATGGCGATTCAATCCGCCCGCGCACCGGACACTGCAACCACTTTACGCCATTTTGTAATCTCGTTTCGGACATATGCGCCTGCCTGATCCGGGGTTCCGCTCAGCGACTCGGCGGCGCTCTGCGCCATCAGGAGATCACGGATCTCCCGGAGCTGTCCCGCATTCGTGACCACCGCGTTCAGACGTGTGACGATTTCCCGCGGCGTGCCCGCCGGTGCCAGCAGTCCGAACCAGGTGCCGGATTCGAACCCCGGAAAACCGGACTCGGCTATGGTCGCCAGTTCCGGCGCAACGAGGCTGCGTTTGGCGCTCGTAATGGCGAGTCCACGCAATCGGCCTGCCTTGATGTGGGTTAACAGCGAGGACGCAAATGTCATGGAAATCTGTCCACTAATCAGATCCGTGATCGCGGGTATCGTACCCTTGTAGGGAACATGCAGAAAGTTGATGTTGGCCTGCATCTTGAGCATTTCCGCTGTCAGGTGTCCGCCGCTGCCACTGCCGGCGGAACCAAAAATCAACTGGCCCGGCCGCGCTTTGGCCAGTGCGACGAGGTCAGCCAGACTTTTTGCCGGCACGGACGGATGTATGCCCAACACATAAGGCGTGGATGCAAACAGTGCAACCGGTTCGAAATCGCGTGCCAGATCGAACGTCAAATTTTTGTAGAGGCTCTGGCCAATGGCAAGCGATACCGATACCGTCAACAGCGTATAGCCATCCGGCGCGGCACGGGCTACAGCCTCGGCCCCGATATTTCCCGCGGCGCCGCTGCGGTTGTCGATGACGAACTGTTGCCCGAACGCTTCGGAAAGTCGCGGCGTAAACAAGCGCGTCGCATAATCTCCACCCGCACCGGCCGGAAACGGCACCACGATACGCACGGACTTTGATGGATAGGTTTGCGCGAAGGTGTGGCCTGGCAGCCCTATTGCCGTGAGCAGCAACAGAACACGCACGAGCCGGGCAACCAGCCGATACGCAACGGATTCCGTCTTTATGCTTTGCATCGCGATGCCTTTGCCGTCGTCAGCTGGTTGTAGGTGAAACGCGCAGGATGAAATCCCGCGTGGCCCTGGCACAGTTGTCCGCGTCGGTTGCCGCGACATGATGTGAGTCCCCGGGCAGCACCAGCAGGGACGAATCCGCTATTTGTCGCTGCCATTCCCGGGTGTCTTCCACCGTTTCGGACAGGCTGTCTTCGTTGGTGATAACCAGCGTCGGGCAGGCAATGCGCGGCAAATCAGCCGTCACATCCGAAGCAGGAATGGACGACATGAACCCGATTTGCGTCGAAACAGGCGTCCGGCTCATCAGCTGCGACCACCACTCGGCGCCCTCGGCTGCGAATCGGCTACCCAGCCGGCCCGGCATGGTTCTGCGCGCCCACGCACCGACGCCTTGCATGTCGTATTCCTTGATCCGGTCAGCAAGTCCCTCGACCAGGTGATCCAGACGGGGTGGTGGCGTCCCGACCAGCGTCAGGGTACGAACGCGTTCAGGATGGCGGGATGCGAAACGGCGCGCAATATGCCCTCCTATCTTGGCACCCACCAGATGGCAGTTGCCGATGCCCAAGGCGTCCATGAGACGAACGTAATCGCCAACAATGCCGTCTAGAGTCCAGCGATAATCACGCGGCATGGGCGTGGAGCCGCCAAAGCCGCGCATGTCCGGACGCACCACCCTGAAGTTGCGCGCAAGATGCGGCACCCAGCCGAACCATACGTCACCGCTCTCGAAGTTTCCATGAAGAAGCAGCACCGTTTCCGGTCTGCGCCACGGATCGGTGAAATCGTCGATCGCATAGTTCATCTCATGGCCAGGAGAAATCTGAATCCGTGGCATCTGTTATTCTTTCGATACTGTCATTGAAATACCATCTTTATCATATCGGTACATTCTACAAGCATAGCCTGAGCAAAAACTTGTCGTGTGCGTCGTGAAATGACGTACGAGCAATCGAATACCAAGGAAACCCTATGGCCCTTAAAATTTGTTTAGTCGTGCCAGAAGCCCCCATGCTGCCGCTGGCAAGCGCGGGTAAGCAGCGCGAGCTCAAACGCAACAGCCTGCGCATCGGCATACTCGACAACAGCAAGGGCAATGCGGACCATTTGCTGCGCTTTGTCGTCGAGGGCATACAGTCGGCGATTGCGGTTAAGTCTATCGTCTCACTGCGCAAAGTGACCTCCGGCAAGGGGGCGCCGGCGTCTGTTCTCGATCAACTCGCGGCCGATGCTGACTTTGTGGTCAGCGCAATGGCGGATTGAGGCGGCTGCACGTCGTGGAGTGTCCACGACATGGCGGAACTTCGAAAGCGCGGCATGGTGTCGGCGGTCATCTGTTCGAGCCCTTTCATGAAACTTGGCAGCACGCAGGCGCGCACGTTCGGCGTCCCTGACCTGCCGCTTGTGGAAATTCCTCACCCGCTCGGCGGGCTCGCGATGGACAACGTCAAGCAACGCGCCGACATCGTGGTAGCGAGACTGGTGCCCCTGATCAAGGAGCATTTCAAATGACCGATCTCGCGGATCTTCTGCGCGCCGATGGCGCCAGCCTGTGGGTCGACGACGACTTTACCGCGGTGAATGCGATGATACGGGAACGCGGCTGGGGCGACGGACTGCCCGTGGTTCCGCCCACCAAAGAACGCGTCGAGGCCATGCTGGCTTGGTGCGACCGCACGTGGACCGCGCCCATCGGCAGGATGGCGCCGCGTTACGGCGAAGCAACGCCGCTGCGGCTCGCGGCCAACGCGGTGATGGCGGGATGCGAGCCGGAGTATTTCCCGCTGGTCATGCTCGCGGTCGAAGCGCTGTGCGAGGAGGCTTTCAATCTTTACACGATACAGGCGACGACGCACCCGTGCGCGCCGCTGCTAATTTTCAACGGCCCGGTGGCGCAAGAACTCGGCATCAACAGCGGCCACAATGCTTTCGGACCCGGCGTGCAGGCCAATGCCACCATAGGCCGCGCGATTCGGCTCGCGCAACTGAATATAGGCGGTGCACGCCCCGGTGTCGGTGACATGGCCACGCACGGCTCGCCGGCGAAATATACGTACTGCATTGCGGAAAACGAGGTGGCAAGCCCATGGGAGCCGCTGCACGTGGAGCGCGGCCATGCGCGGGAAACCACGACGGTCACCGTGGTCGGGGCCGAAGCTCCGCACAATGTCAATGACCACGAGAGCCTGAGCGCCGAAGGCGTCATGATGACCATCGCCGGCACCATGGCTATTACCGGATCAAACGATGTGCATTTTCCATCGCAACAGCCGGTTGTCGTCCTCGGACCGGAACATGCGAACACCATAGCCCAGGGCGGTTACTCCAAGGCCGATGCAAAACGCTTTATTCAGAAGCACGCCTGGCTGCCCATGGGACGATTCTCCACGGAAAATATCGAGCGCCGTCTGAAGGTGATGTTCAAGGACCGCTATGCAAACGCGGGGCCTGACGCACCGGTGTATGCAGTACACAATCCCGATGACATTATTATTGTCGTGGTGGGCGGCCCCGGGAAACACTCGGCGTTCATTCCGAGTTTTGGCGGCAATACGCGCTCGGTAACGCTGGCCCTCAGGCGACGCGAAGGCCAGATTGCCCGTTCGATCAAGGAATTCTGGAACGGCTGATTAATTGGTTCGTATACCGGCGTCTTTTATAACTCTGCCCATGCTGGCCATTTCGGATTTAATAATGGCGGCAAACGCTTCCGGCGAACCCGCAACCACCTCCACGCCCGCACTCAGGACTTTCTGCCTGACGTCGGGTTGACTCAGGTAGCGCACGGTTTCCTGGTTGAGCCGGTTAATGATAGTCGACGGTGTTTTGGGAGGCGCCAGCAATCCATTCACCGTGACCGCTTCGTAGCCGGCCAGCCCTGACGCCGCGAGAGTAGGCACACCAGGCGTCAACGACGACGGCGCGGCGGAAGTCACCGCCAGCGCCTTGAGTCTGCCCGACTTCAGGTGAACCGTCACGACACCCGCGGTGTTGAAAATTATCTGTATCTCGCCTGCAAGCAATGCGGTGAGCGCAAATCCGGAACCCTTGTAGTTGACACGCTCGATTTTGACGCGTGCCATCGCCTTGAACATTTCCGCGGCGAGGTGGTTGGTCGAACCTGTCCCGGAAGAACCATAGTTGAGCTCACCCGGCCTTGCTCTGGCCAAAGCAAGCAGCTCCTTGACGGATCGTACCGACAACGACGGATGCACGATCAAGACGTTCGGCGCGGTCACCGCCGCGGTGATGGGCAGAAAGTCCTTTACCGGATCGTAGGGTGTATCCTGCAGGAGCGGGCCTATCCACAGGCTGTTGCCCGTAACCAGCAACGTATAGCCGTCAGGCGATGCCCGCGCCACCAGTTCTCCGGGAATGATGCCGCTGGGGCGATTGTCGACGAGCACCTGCTCACCCAGCGGGGTGGAAATGCCGGCCGCGATGAGCCGGGCCAGAAAGTCTCCCGCCCCACCTGCCGGCGACGTAACCAGTCGTATGGGCTTGTTTGGATATGCCTGTCCCGCGCCCTGCACAGTGGGCTGGCCTGGGCCTGAAGCGGGCGTCTGAGCAGACACGGGCACCACGCAAAAGATCGGCAAGCCGGTCAGCAGTACAGATCCCAATTTACGAACATTAGACATGGTTTTCCAAAATTTGCGCCATCTTACGGCCAAATTCATGGCTGTTGATAATACGCGCAACCGCTCTGCTATCTGCGGCCATCGAGACGGCCGCGCACGGAAATTTGACTTGCCCTTGCAGACCGCCATGTTGCACATCTCGACAGTATTGTCCGCAGGCATCCGGAACGGATTCATTGCACAAGGGTTTTTACCTACATTTTGTGTGTGCATTATTGCCTCTTTTGGTGATTTTCAGGCACTAGTGCCGTGAGAGGCAATATTGGTACAGATATTGCAGTGATTCAAACACAACAAGTTTCTCGCGCTTGCATCCGGGAAGACGATTATGGAGCCAAATACCTGTAGCTACTGCCTGGCACGAGTCAAATCCCTGACCAATCACGGGATGGCGGAACTCCTGCAATCAGATCTCAATGGCACGGACGCTTGTCCTCATGAAAAGGAATTTCGCATCGCCGCCATGCAGTACCGCTTGCGCAAACCGCAATGGTGGGTCGTTGGGGGCAAGCCGGCAATACCAATGTGGGTCATAGAACAAATGCGTAACCAGCGGTGTCCCGCATAGCCACGACACCAACAGGGCACCGGTCTGGCACCATGAATATACAAAGGGAAGAATTATGCTGAACGTGGATTTCGATGAGGGGCGATATGAGATCGTCCAGCTGGTAACGCGGTATTGCGTGGCATACGGCAACATCAAGTCGATACGGATATTTATCGAATCCAACTCAATGGCGGTTATCGAAATGGCAACCGAGGAGCAAACCGAGAAATTGGCGGCAAGACTTGGAGGCAGAATGGTTGGAGATACCGCATTTGTCGAGTTAAAGCATCTTCCAATGGCGTATAAGGTTGAAACCTAGTTCGTGTTTCTAACGGCATATGAGGCTGAAATGAGGATTTTGGATCGATCATCCACCCATGGTGATCGATATGAACGAAACAAAGCTCAAGACACTTGAGCAAATCCGGGAATTCTTGACGGGCACCACCGACGTCGTTTTTTCTATTCCAACCGATGAACCCACGTTGCACGCGTTTGTCGCGAGCGTGCTCAAGCGCTTTGGTTACTTCAGGCGCCGCAAGGGTCAACGCGCCGTGTTGATTGCCTACATTCGACGCTTGTGCGGTTATTCGCGACAGCATGTGTCCCTGTTGATCGCTCAATATCGCGACACCAAGTCTCTGAAGCCTCGGGTGCGTGTGAGCCGGACGAGTTTTGTGCGCCACGACGACACTGTGGACGTGGCATTGTTGGCCGAAACCGACAGCCTTCACGATACGCTCTCCGGCCCGGCCGCCAAGGTGCTGTTTCTGCAGGCCTTTACCGTGTTCGACGATGTACGCTTTGCCCGTCTGTCGCGGATATCGGTTTCGCATCTGTATAACCTGCGCGCCTGTGAGCCCTATCTCAAACTACGCGTGGTTTGGCGGTGCACCCGGCCCTCGCGTGTAGCCATCGGTGTGCGCAAAGCGTCGGCTCCGCAGGGACTGCCCGGCCACATCCGCATCGATACTGTCCACCAGGGCGATCGGGATGGGGTTAAGGGCGTCTACCATATCAACGCCGTCGATATCGTTACCCAGTGGGAAATAGTGGCATCGGTGGAACACATTAGCGTAGCCTTCCTGTTGCCCGTAAATCCGCCGCTTGATCCGAAACGTTTCGGCCTTATCTTACGATTGGAAAATACTGTCCCACGAACGTGAACGATCGGGGGCGGGTTAAGGCCCGCGGGCCGCTCCCTTAGGACGCCGCGCGAGATCCCACATCAGGATCGCATAGCCGGACAATGCATAGCACAGTGAAAGCATAAACAGCATTTCCGGCAATGTGCTGGATACCGCAACCAGTGCAACTACCGCCAGCGCAATTGCAACCACCACCGGAAACGAGACGCTCTTGCGTGGATTGATGTCCTTGCCACTGTAATACTTCATGTTGCTTACCATCGTCAGCCCGGCGAACATGGTTAAAAACCAGGCCAGCCACTTTACGTCCGCACCCCGCACCTGGTACTCGTTCATTGCCCACACCATGCCCGCGACCACGCACGCGGCGGCTGGACTCGGCAATCCCTGAAAAAACCTTTTTTCGGCAACTTCTATCTGCGTATTGAAACGTGCCAATCGCAGCGCCGCACAGGCGCAATAGATGAAAGCAGCGATCCAGCCCAGTTTGCTGGTAATCCACGGCCCTAGCACCGAAATGGTCTGGGGAGCCGAAAAATCCTTGAGTGCCCACACATAGATGACCAGCGCCGGGGCAACGCCAAACGACACCATATCGGACAGGCTGTCGTATTCCGCCCCAAAAGCGCTTTCGGTATGGGTAAAACGTGCAACGCGCCCATCCAGCCCATCCAGCACCATGGCGACGAAAATTGCGAGTACGGACTGTTCAAATTGCCCGCCCATAGCCTTAACTATGGCATAGAAGCCAGCGAACAATGCCGCCGTGGTGAACAAATTCGGCAGCCAATAGATTCCGCGCCGCCTTATCCTGCCGCCTTTTCCCAGCCACTTGGTGCGCGGCTCGTACATGGATCAACCCAATGCCGCAAGGACGGACGCAGTCGCATGGACCTTATCACCTACACTGACCTTGGGAATCGCGGACAGAGGCAAATATAAATCCACGCGCGATCCGAATCGGATAAACCCGTACCGCTGACCACGGGCCAGCTTATCACCAGCCTTTACATAGCAAAGTATCCGCCGCGCAATCAAGCCGGCGACCTGAACGCACGTGATGTCCACGCCCTCCGCGGTCCTTATCCAAAGCGCGTTACGCTCGTTCTCGCTCGACGCCTTGGACAGCGCGGCATTCACGAACTTACCCTCGTGATACCACACTTCACGGACTTCGCCGTCAGCCGGGCTGCGATTGGAATGCGCATTGAACACGTTCATGAACACGCTGATCTTGAGCGCTTCGCGCTGGAGGTAAGGGTCGCGTGTGCGTTCCACCACCACGATCCGGCCATCGGCCGGTGACAGCACTGACTCTTGTTCCGGAGGAATCTTGCGCGGCGGGTCGCGAAAGAACTGCAAGACGAAAATCGCCACCAACCAACATCCGGCAGACCACCCCCACCCTCCCCATATCGTCGCCGCGACAGCGGCCGCGATCGAGATGGCGACGAACGGCCATCCCTCGCGCGCGATGATGGGATGGGGATAGTGGCTCACTGGAGTGAGGATGGAGGGCCGAGGTGTAGCAGCGATAGTAAGCCTCTGATTATAATTGTTTTTACCCCTGGTGCCCGGGAAACCCTAGTTCTTGCTCTGGTCAACCAGCTTGTTGCGCTTGATCCAGGGCATCATGTCGCGCAGCTTGGCGCCAACCGTCTCAATTTGGTGCTGACGACCGATCCGCCGCAGTGCGTTCAGCTTCGTTGCGCCGGTCTTATTTTCAAGCAAAAACTCCTGTGCATAGGCGCCAGTCTGAATTTCCTTGAGTATCTTGCGCATCTCATTCTTGGTCTCTTCGGTAATGATGCGCGGTCCGCGCGTGAAGTCCCCATACTCGGCATTGTTCGAAATCGAGTAGCGCATATTCGCGATCCCTCCTTCGTACATCAGATCCACGATCAGCTTGAGCTCGTGCAGACATTCAAAATACGCCATCTCGGGCGCGTAACCCGCTTCAACCAGGGTTTCAAATCCGGCTTGCACCAGCGCCGTACAGCCCCCGCACAGAACTGCCTGTTCGCCAAACAGATCGGTTTCCGTTTCTTCCTTGAAATTGGTTTCGATGATACCGGCCTTGCCGCCGCCGATCGCCGCGGCGTAGGACAGGGCCATATCGCGCGCCCGTTTCGTTGGGTTCTGATGAACGGCGATCAGCATAGGCACGCCGCCGCCCTGCATGTAGGTTCCACGCACGGTATGGCCCGGCGCTTTTGGCGCAATCATGACCACGTCCAGATCCGCGCGCGGCACGACCTGACCATAGTGTATATTGAAGCCATGCGCAAATGCCAACGTTGCGCCTTTCTTGATATTGGGCGCGACATCGTCACGATATACCTTGGCGATATGTTCATCGGGCATCAGCATCATGACAAAGTCCGCGCCCTTGATGGCATCCGCCACGTCCTTGACGGTAAGTCCGGCTTTTTTCGCCTTGTCCCATGAAGCTCCGCCCTTGCGCAATCCCACCGTCACCTTGCCGCCGGAATCACTCAAATTGAGCGCGTGAGCGTGGCCTTGCGACCCGTACCCGACGATGGTCACTTTCTTGCCCTTGATCAGGGATAGGTCGGCATCTTTATCGTAATAGACTTTCATCATTTCCTCTCTAAAAGACATGAAGGCTGAGCCACCAACAACGAGTGGCAATTACAAACCTGCGGCGTTGCCGCCACGTTAAATCTTCAGTGCCCGGTCACCGCGTCCTATGCCCGATGCGCCAGTGCGTACCGTTTCGAGTATCGCAGCGCGGTCTATCGCATTCAGGAACGCGTCCAGCTTTGCTCCCGTGCCCGTCAGTTCGATGGTGTAATCCTTGTCGGTGACATCGATGATGCGCCCGCGGAATATGTCCGTCATGCGCTTCATTTCTTCCCGGCCCTTGCCAATCGCCCGCACTTTCACCAGCATCAATTCGCGTTCGATATGTTCCCCATCCGACAAATCAACCACCTTCACGACTTCGATCAATTTGTTGAGCTGTTTGTTTATCTGCTCAATGACCTCATCGGAACCGGTGGTAACCACCGTCATGCGCGACAACGACGGGTCTTCAGTCGGCGCGACGGTAAGGGTTTCAATATTGTAGCCGCGCGCCGAAAACAGTCCAACCACGCGAGACAGAGCGCCGGATTCGTTTTCGAGCAGCACCGAGATGATGTGTCGCATCGACGCCTCCTATAAATCTTCCGAACCGAGCAACATTTCGGACAGGCCCTTACCTGCCTTCACCATGGGCCACACGTTTTCGGTCTGATCGGTTATGAAATCCATGAATACGAGACGGTCCTTCAACTTGAGCGCCTCCTTAAGCGCCGGTTCAACGTCCGCTGTCTTTTCTATGCGCATGCCAACATGACCATACGCTTCGGCTAGTTTGACAAAGTCCGGCAAAGCATCCATGTAGGATCCGGAATAGCGGCTCGAATAATCGATCTGCTGCCACTGCCTCACCATTCCAAGGTAACGGTTGTTGAGATTGACGATCTTGATCGGCAAATGGTATTGCTTGCAGGTTGATAGTTCCTGAATGCACATCTGTATGCTGCCTTCGCCGGTAATGCACGCAACGGTGGCCTTGGGATGAGCAAACTGCACACCCATGGCCGCCGGCAGGCCAAAACCCATGGTGCCAAGTCCACCGGAATTGATCCATCGACGCGGCTTGCTGAACTTGTAAAACTGCGCAGCCCACATCTGATGCTGCCCCACGTCGGACGTTACGAATGCGTCGCCCCGGGTCAGTTCGTGCAATTTCTCGACCACGGATTGGGGCTTGATGACCTTGGACGTGCGCTCGTACTTCAGACAGTTGCGCCCGCGCCACACGTCTATCTGCTTCCACCATGCTTTGAGCGCGCCGTGATCAGGTTTGTCCTTAGACGCGCGCAACTGTTTGGACATGTCCTGCATTACTTCGCGCACGTTGCCCACGATAGGCACGTCGACTTTGACCCGCTTGGAAATCGACGAAGGGTCGATGTCGATGTGTATTATAGTGCGTGGTTCCTTGGAAAAATGCTGAGGATTGCCGATTACGCGATCATCAAATCTCGCGCCTACCGCCAGCAGAACATCGCAATGCTGCATGGCCATATTGGCTTCGTATGTGCCGTGCATGCCCAGCATGCCAACGAACTGGCCATCGGAGGCTGGATACGCGCCCAATCCCATCAGGGTATTAGTACACGGGAAACCGAGCCATCTCACAAGCTGCACAAGTTCCACGGCGGCATTGCCTAGTACCACGCCGCCCCCCGTGTATATCATGGGCCGTTTCGCGCGCAACAGGAGCTGGATCGCCTTCTTGATCTGACCGGCATGGCCCTTGACGATCGGGTTGTAGGACCGCATGCTGACCGTTCGGGGATACTCAAATTCGGTTTTCGCTATCGTGACGTCTTTAGGGATGTCAACAACCACCGGCCCCGGACGGCCGGTTCGTGCAATGTAAAACGCTTTCTTGATGGTCAGCGCAAGATCCTTGACGTTCTTGACGAGAAAATTATGCTTCACGCATGGACGCGTGATTCCGACCGTATCGCACTCCTGAAACGCGTCCAGACCGATTGCATGCGTGGGTACCTGTCCGGTAATGATCACCATCGGGATCGAGTCCATGTAAGCGGTCGCTATCCCCGTCACCGCGTTGGTAACTCCCGGGCCGGATGTCACCAGTGCCACGCCGATTTTTTCCGTCGAGCGCGAATAGCCATCGGCGGCGTGAACGGCCCCCTGCTCATGGCGCACCAGTATATGTTTGACTTTATCCTGCTTGAATAGCTCATCGTAGAGATACAGGACCGCGCCGCCGGGATATCCGAACACATAGTCGACGCCTTCTTCCTGCAGGCATCTCACCACTATCTCAGCACCGTTCAGTTCCATAGCTGCACCTTGACCATTCCCAAGAAAAACGGAAAACCTCGAACGATACCGTTCGCACCGGGTTTGGTCAAGTTAAATAGTGACGGTTCAGACTGAAGCAGGGATGGGTGATTGTCCCATGAAGGTCAGACGCAGTACCTCGAACAGATTATGGCCCTGCTTATGCATGGTATCGAGATAGGAGCGAATGGCGCAGAAGTTCTGCGCGCCCTTAAGCGTGCGAAAGCATCCGGAGATT
>CANJQI010000023.1 GCA_947476215.1 Betaproteobacteria bacterium | reverse complement strand
GGGCAGCGATGTGCGTATTGGGCGAGCGGGCCAGGCATCAATGCGCCCTAAACTCCCCCGGTGCCGTGCGCGACTACTTACGCTTGGCTTTGGCCGGAAAGGAGCGGGAGGAATTCTGGTGCGTTTACCTGGACGCACAGAACAAGGTCATTGCCTTCGAATCGCTGTTTTCCGGCACGCTCACACAAACTAGCGTTTATCCGAGGGAGGTCGTGAAGGCCTGTCTGGCTCATAACGCGGGGGCGGTTATCTTCGCCCATAACCACCCGTCAGGCGTCTCGGAACCTAGCCACGCCGACGAGGCTCTTACACAGGCCCTAAAGCAGGCGCTGGCGCTAGTGGATATAAGGGTTCTCGACCACTTCATCGTCGCCGGCAGTGGTGTGCTGTCGTTCGCTGAGCGGGGATTGTTGTAGAAGGCGGAAACTTGGGGCGGGGCAACAAGATCGACCCGCCATGCGGCGGGTTCTTTCTTCATGGCTTCTGAAAATGCGGGTAGGAATGCGGGTAGGAACCGCAACCGCCACCGGCTAACCACCGGTAAGGTCTTGTTAGATAAAGACCTTAAAAAATACTTGCGAACATGCTGCAAAAAAGGGCACGTATGAAATGCCCTTTGAATAAACAAAACGGGATTTTATCGGTTTTCGCTCAAATAATCATTAACTTTGCCGATATCCAGGCGGTAATGACATAACTCGGTACCGGAAGCGATCAGAACCGGTACCATCTCGCCATAACGACCTTCAAACGCGGGGTCGCTATCGACATCGACTATTTCCAGTTCGAATCGATGATGAGACTGCAAATCGCGCAATCCGGAAATCATCTCATCGCACAGGTGACACCAGCTCCGGCTATAGACTGTCAGCGTAGGGACGATCTTATTCAATTCTGAACGGGATATAGAGCGCATTGGCGCCGCGACGCACCAGCATTGCAACCACGCGCCCCTTCTCGAATTGCGCGATCATCTGACCAAACTGCTCAAGAGACTTGATGTCTTGGTTGTTCACCGCAAGGATGATGTCACCGCGGTGTATACCCGCGCGTGCCGCCGCCCCCTGTGCATCCTCGACCAGCACGCCGCCGCTGATCTTGAGCTGATTGCGCTGTTCGGTAGTTGGCTCGGAGAGTGTCATTCCGAGACGCGTGACGGCCTCGGGTGCAGGCTTGCCGCTGGGTGCGCGTCGCTGTTGCTGCTGACGCTGCGTGGTTCTCGCTTCGTCCGGCATTTCGCCGACCACGACTGTCAGGTCGCGCGTCGCTTTGTTGCGCATCACCTGAGCGACCACTTTGGAACCGGGCTTGGTGTTTCCCACCAAGCGCGGCAGGTCCTCGGAAGAATTGACGACTTTTCCGTCGAACCGGAGTATGACGTCTCCTGCCTCTATACCCGCCTTTTCGGCGGCGCTGCCCTTTTCGACGGAACTGACCAGCGCCCCGGCAGGTTTGGGCAGTCCGAATGATTCAGCGAGTTCCTTGGTCACCGGTTGTATGACGACGCCCATGCGGCCACGCGTCACTCTGCCTGAGGTTTTCAGTTGACTTGCGATGTCGTTGGCAACGTCGATGGGCACCGCAAATGACAACCCCATGTATCCACCGGTGCGGCTGTAAATCTGGGAATTGATGCCGACGACTTCACCTTTCATGTTGAACAGCGGTCCGCCGGAGTTGCCTGGATTGACCGCCACGTCGGTCTGCAAGAACGGCACGAAGTTTTCCTGTGGCAACGAGCGGCCCTTGGCACTCACTATGCCCGCCGTTACCGTATTGTCAAACCCGAAAGGTGATCCAATGGCGATCACCCACTCGCCGACTTTGAGTCTGGCTGGATCGCCAAACTTCACTGCCGGCAAACCCGTCGCCTCGATCTTGAGTAATGCGATGTCAGTTCGTTTATCGCTGCCGATGACTTTGGCCTTGTATTCGCGCTTGTCGTTGAGCTTGACGGTGATTTCGTCCGCCGCTTCCACCACGTGGGAGTTCGTCAATATGAAACCGTCGCTGCTGATGATGAATCCCGAGCCCAGTGAGTTCGACTGAAATTCGCGTGGTCCGGGATTGGGAATGAAGCGCCGGAAAAACTCGTAAAACGGATCGTCCTCTTGCAATTGCGGCGTTTGCGGCGCACTCAGCGGGTTGCGTGCGGTCTGCGTCGTACTGATATTGACCACGGTAGGCCCTTGTTTTTCAACGAGTTCCGTGAAATCCGGCAATTGTGCAACGACCGCAAGCGGCAACAGCATGGACAAGCAAAGAATGATTCTGCCTAACATCTGACGTTTCCTTTTTCCCTGTTACTACAAATGTACGCTGATGGTGCAACTCTTATTTTTATCATCCGCACCGGAATACGCCATCTGGCCGGATTACTATTTTCCCCTGGTGCTGAGCGATTCCGCGATTATTTTAACGGTACGGGCGGGCGTCTCCCCCACAACGGTGACCATCTGGTCATCCTGTGATCTGATGAATATGTTGACAGCCCCCTGATTCGATGCTCCCAGTGTCGGCATTGCTTTGGGCATAGCTTCCACGAAAACGGAGATCGCCGCGAATCCGTCGGAATACACGATATGCGATACCGGATGCGGTCGGCCGGAAATCAAGCGTTTCATTTCCATCAGTTTTTTGAATCCCGTGGGCTGAGGGTCGACAAGCCAACCCGTGTCCGACGATACTTCTTTTTGCTCCAGTGCGGACCTGTCAACGCGCCAGCCTTGGCTCTTGGCGGCGTAGCGGGACTTGAGCATTTCTTTGGCTACGCCGGCCCCGATCGTAAGCTGGGTGAACGCAAAGGACTCTACCATCTGGCTTCTGTCGTCATAGGTGCGGGCCCGAAGCGGCAGACCCGTCACCAGTTCCGCGCAAAACTTGTGGCCATAGCGCAGGTTATCACGCGGCTCCAGAGATACGATCTGACAGTCATGGCCGGCGACCCTTCCCTGCTCCGCGGTCTTAATCAAATAGTTGTCCGCGATCCCGGAAATCTGCTCGGGCAGCAGCGTCGGAAATCTGCGTGCACCGCGCTTCTCGATCACCACCGTCTTGCTGTCTGGCAGGTAGCACGTAACGTTATTGTTATTGCGTATGACCTCTCGTGGCGGACCATCGAGCGTTTCCAAACGCTCGTACTCACCGCTACTGTCGACAAAATGGGAAATGCTCGACGTTTCGACCTGGCTGCCATGCTGGTACACAAAAGTCCCTCGATAATTGAGCTGGCGCGATGCCGCGGCGATTTTCTTCAGCCAGGTCATAGCATCGGGGCCACTGCGGCTCTCCGCGCCCGCGCATCCAATGCAGCTCAGCAATATCAACAGGGCCGGTACAGCTACCCGCATCATACGCATCCTCGTTAATGACCGCTGCCATCCCGTGTCGCCGACACGGTTCTTACATAGGGTGCCACGCCTTGCAACGCGGTGCTCGGCGAAAACTCCTGGTGCGCCATCAAGTATTCGTTGACGCCGGACGAATTGGCCGCTGGTGCCGGTCGTGGCGACGCCAGCACTTGGACCGGCTCGGAAGTCTCGGACTTTGGCGCCACGGCAAGCTGTGGTTGAGGCTGCAATGGGTTGTCCGTCAAAACGAGAGATACAACGACTGCAACGGCGGCGAGAGACGCCGCGGCAGACAGCGCGAACCGCGCGGATTTCCTCCACCTCAAACGAGGTGCAAGAAACAGCGGCTCATCCTCCATGCGCGCATGCAGTCGCGTCGCAAAATCCTCGCGCAAAGCCGATTCACCGCGCATGACGTCTCCGATCAGATGAAAGGTCTGCCAGGTTTCCCGGCACTCTTCACTTTTCTTGAGAATAAGCATCGTGTGGGTCGATTCGGCCGAGTTTGCTTCACCATCCATGAATGCGGAAATCCTGTCCATTACCATCTCCTGTCCTTGCGAGTGTCAAGCTGCGGCCGCAGCTTTTCGGCAATTGCTTCGCGCGCCCGAAATATTCTTGATCGCACAGTACCTATCGGGCAATTCATGATCTGTGCAATTTCTTCATAACTCAATCCGTCGATCTCGCGCAATGTAATTGCGGTCCTCAGTTCCTCTGGCAGCACGTCCAGCGTTTGGTTCACCGTTTCGACGATCTGCCAGCTCATCATCTGACTCTCCGGCGTGTTCAAATCCTTGAGCTGATCGCCTTCTTCGATACTTTCCGCCTCTTCGCTGTCGATGCCAGTGGATGTCGGTGCGCGGCGCCCCATGGAAACCAGGTAATTCTTGGCGGTGTTGATGCCTATCCGGTACAGCCATGTGTAAAATGCGCTTTCACCGCGAAACGATGGCAATGCGCGGTAGGCTTTGATAAACGCCTCCTGCGTGACATCCTCGACCTCGCTGGAATCGCGGACAAAGCGCGACAGCAACCGTGCAAGCTTGCGTTGATACTTGACTACCAGCAGCTCGAATGCCCGCTTGTCGCCGCGCTGCGCACGTTCGACCAGTTGATGGTCGACTTCACGATCGCCCATGAAACCGGTCCTTGAGTCTTTGTTCTTGACGGGGGTAAACCCACGAAAACAAAGCGCTAAGTATACCTCAGACGGCATTTTCCGGAGCGATCAATACAACCACTCCCACAGTGACAAGCACCGGTGCGAATTAGTTCAGTGCGGTAAAGGAAATACCCGCCACCGCGCCAATGAGCCACCCGCTTTACTATACAATCACGAGTTTTCCCTATCGCCATGGCACATCGTTTCGACATACTGATCATAGGCAGCGGCTTGGCCGGCCTTACCCTGGCCCTGCACCTTGCGGAGAAACGCAGCGTGGGCCTGGTGACGAAAAAACAATTGCTGGATGGCGCCAGCAATTGGGCGCAGGGCGGTATCGCCGCCGTATTGGCGGGTGACGATACCACGGAGAGCCATGTCCGTGATACGCAGATTGCAGGCGCAGGCCTGTGCGACGAGCAAGCCACACGTTTTGTCATAGAGCGAGGCCGGGAATGCGTTGAGTGGTTGATCGGCCAGGGCGTGCCGTTTACGCCGGACGCCGCCAGCGTAACCGGCTATCACCTGACGACCGAGGGCGGGCATAGCCATCGGCGTGTGATCCATGTGGATGACGCTACCGGCCACGCCGTCCAAACCACGCTCGAATCGAAAATCCGGAGTCACCCCAACATCACGCTGCTTGAGCAGCATAACGCCATCGATCTGATCACCGGCGCCAAATTAGGGTTGGCGGACAACCGATGCTATGGCTGTTATGTTCTTGACTCATCCAGCGGCCGGGTGCTTACCGTTGCCGCGCAACACGTCATCCTGGCAACCGGCGGGGCCGGAAAAGTCTACCTTTATACAACCAATCCGGACACTTCGACCGGAGACGGTGTTGCGATGGGTTGGCGTGCCGGGTGCCGGGTCGCCAATATGGAATTCGTACAGTTTCACCCTACCTGCCTTTATCATGCTCACGCCAAGCCATTCCTGATTTCAGAAGCCGTCCGCGGCGAAGGTGGACTTCTCATACTTCCAGACGGCAAGCGCTTCATGCCGGACCACGATGAGCGTGCCGAGCTCGCTCCGCGCGACATTGTCGCCCGCGCCATCGACTTTGAAATGAAAAAACGCGGTTTGGACTGCGTCTATTTGGACATTACCCACAAGTCCGCCGATTTCATCAAGCAGCACTTTCCCAATATCTACATTCATTGCAAGGATTTGGGTATAGACATTACCAGGCAACGCATACCCGTGGTGCCTGCCGAGCATTACACCTGTGGCGGGCTCATGACCGACCTGCACGGACGTACCGATATCCCCGGGTTGTACGCGATCGGCGAATCCGCGCATACCGGACTGCATGGCGCCAACCGGCTTGCCAGCAACTCGTTGCTCGAATGTCTGGTGTTTGGCATGGCGGCGGCTCGTGACATCCTCGAAAAACCGGTGCTGACTTCACCGACTTTGCCGGAATGGGACGAGAGCCGCGTGACAGACGCGGATGAAGAGATAGTGATTGCGCACAATTGGGACGAATTGCGGCGCTTTATGTGGGACTACGTCGGCATCGTAAGAACCAACAAGCGACTGGAACGGGCACTGCATCGCATAAAACTGCTGCAGGACGAAATTATCGACTATTACCGCAATTTCCGGGTCAGCAGCGATCTGCTTGAATTGCGCAATCTGGTGCAGACCGCGGACCTGATCGTGCGTAGTGCGCAGTTGCGTCGTGAGAGCCGTGGCCTGCACTTCAGCAGGGACTATCCGGGGATGCTGCCGGAAGCGCGGCATACGGTACTGGTTCGATAGTTCAAAAGGTCTCGACAGTCGCCTTAACCGGAATGGCACTTACTTAAGCAAATGCCCCCACCCCAGCACCTCCCCCGCGCATTTCATGCGCAAGGGAGGGAGTTTAGGCGCAGCACTTTGTCCCAAGGTCCCTTCCTCTGCGAGAGTGGGGGAAGGACAGGATGGGGGAAAATATGTCGCGCAATGTACATGTCCAATCCTTAAGTAAGTGCCATTCGCCTTAACCGCGTTCCCCGTTAACGGCTCTTGAGCCTAGCCGCATTCCACGTGGTATCAGCCAGCGTTCCAGGCATCCAAATCCCGCTTCGATCAGAATGGCCAGCAGCGCCGCTGGGATCGCGCCGGCGAGCAGCACCCGACTGTCATTGACCGCCAACCCAGCCACGATGCGCTCCCCATAACCACCGGCACCGATGAACGCGGCGATGGTCGCGGTCCCGACGTTAATGACCGCCGACGTTTTTATGCCAGCAAGTATGGTGCGCATTGCAAGCGGCAGTTCTATCAATCGCAGGATCTCGCCCGCGCGTAATCCCAAGGCAGAGCCGGCTTGCGTCACTCCCGACTTGACTTCGTCGAGCCCGGCCGCCGTATTGCGCACTATCGGCAACAACCCATATAGAAACAGGGCTACCAACGTGGGCAGCGTTCCAATCTGCTGCAACAGCGCAATCAGGAATGCAAGCAACGCGAGCGCCGGAATGGTCTGCAACACACCGACCGCGGGAAAAATCACCGCACGTGCGGTACTCGACCGTGCAGCACAGATGCCGAGTGGAATGCCCACGGTCATGCTCAGCGCAAGCGATGCGAATACCAGCAGCAGGTGCTGATGAGTCAAGCGCAGAAAGTCGTTGCCGAACAGAACCTCGATGAAACTGCGTTTGCCACCCTCCCCCGCGGTCGCTGCACCATGAAATTCGGCGGCAATCTCGGAAAACGGCTGCGACCGCAGTTCGGCGGCGGCATTCATCGCAATCATGCGCTCGACCGGAATGCTGCCTTCCAGCATACGAAGCCGCGCCCAGGTTTTGGGCAGTCGTTGCGGCAAGTCGGCGCGATATAGCAGTAGTGCAGCATATTCCGGAAAAAAAGCGCGATCGTCAGCCAATACGCGCAATCGAAGGTGGGCGATCTTGGCGTCGGTGCTGTAGATATCCATGACATCGATGTGCCCTGCCGCCAGGGCGTCATACGCGAGGCCGTGATCGATGCCGCGCGGCGAGTAAGGCATGCCGTAGGCGTGTTTCAGCGCAGGCCAGCCATCCGTCCTATTGAGAAACTCCTGAGACAGACCGAGAGTCAGTTCGGGATGACGCGCAAGATCGCTTATCGTTCGTATTCCCAGTTTTTGCGCCTTCTCTTCGGTCAATGCCAGTGCATACGAGTTGCCGAAACCCAACAGCACCGATGCCGCCAGACCGACGACCGACAACTCTCGATTGATGTCGATTAGCGCGGTCCCCGATTTGTTTTTCATCAATTCCTGAACGATGGTGCCGGTATATTCGGGATAGACATCAATGGCGCCGTTTTTCAGCGCGGTGAACACGACGGCCGTATTACCGAGTCCCGGCTTGATGATGACCTGTGCTTCGCCGGCCTCACGCGCCGCATACGCTACAATTTCACCGAGTATGTAGGACTCGGTAAAGCGCTTGGATCCGACCGTGAACTCCGCCGCTGGACTGCTGCTTGCCATGCACCACGCCAATGCTGCCATGCAGGCGAACCAGCCGCGGCCATGGCCGCACTCCAGTGCACGCCCCATTGCCGCGCATAGCCCGGACCACAACCGACAGGCAGACAGGCCGCGAAAAAGTAAGCTCGGCATTGGATGCTGTTTCCCCGCTGCCCTCGCCTGTCGCCTGAATCTGTTCATAGATCATCATAGTAGCCTAGTCGGGCTAGATCCGGCAAAATACGAGCTAAATCAATCTGTGGAGCAGCTATGTATGCCGGCGATTCCGATCTAGGCTCATACTGGATGCCGTTCACCGCGAACCGTCAATTTAAGGTCGCGCCACGCTTGCTGGTCTCGGCCCGTGACATGCATTTCACGACGCACGACGGCCGCAAAGTTCTCGATGGCGTTGCCGGGCTGTGGTGCGTCAATGCTGGCCATGGGCGGGACAAGATAGTCAACGCCATCCGGCAACAGGCCGGCGAATTGGATTTCGCACCGCCGTTCCAGATGGGGCATCCGCTGCAGTTCGAATTAGCCAAGCGGCTCCAGTTGTTGTTGCCCGGGGATCTAAACCAGACTTTTTTTACAAACTCCGGTTCGGAGTCGGTGGATACCGCACTCAAGATTGCGCTTGCCTACCATCGCGCGCGCGGTGAGGGCAGCAGGCGCTGGCTGATCGGTCGTGAGCGTGGATACCATGGCAGCAACATGGGCGGAGTCTCCGTGGGGGGCATAGCTGCGAATCGCAAAGCGTTTGGCAACCTGCTCACCTGCGTCGATCATCTGCCCCATACACATAGCATCGCTCACAATTCATACTCGCGCGGACAACCGTCATGGGGCGCGCATCTCGCGGATGATCTCGAATCGCGCATCATTGCGCTGCACGATGCATCCAACATCGCGGCGGTCATCGTTGAGCCGGTGGCCGGCTCAACCGGTGTGCTTATTCCGCCGCGCGGTTATCTTGAACGATTGCGCGAAATCTGCGACCAGCATGGCATATTGCTGATCTTCGACGAGGTTATTACCGGTTTCGGGCGCCTCGGTTCATCGTTTGCATGTGAGAAATTCGGTGTATTGCCTGACCTCGTGTGCCTTGCCAAAGGGCTGACCAACGGCGCTGTTCCGATGGGTGCGGTCACTGTTCGTCAGGGTGTCTATGACACGATCATGGGCGCAGCGCCCGCCAACGCCATTGAATTGTTTCACGGTTACACGTATTCCGGCCATCCGCTCGCGGTGGCCGCCGCTCTCGCCACACTGGACGTATATGCGGAGGAAGGATTGTTCGCGCGCGCGGCTGAACTCGCGCCCTATTTCGAGCATGCGGTGCACTCGTTGCGCGAACTGCCGTTCGTGATCGACGTGCGCAACCTCGGCATGGTGGCCGGCATTGAACTGGAACCGATTCCGCAAAAACCCGCGGCACGTGCCTTTGAAGTCTTCCAGCGCTGCTACGAAAAGGGAATACTCGTGCGCACGACCGGCGACATTGTGGCGTTGTCACCGCCACTCATCATCAGCAAGGCGCAGATAGACGAGCTGGTTGATGGTTTGAAGGAGGTCTTGCGCGCACTATCGCACTAGCCTGTTAAGCCTTTGATAATAAAAATTTATCGTACTCAATGAGTCCTTGGTTATACGCGCTGCATTTCGCGTTTTCCGAGCCTGACCAAACAATGATCGACCCATTCGGCGGTGAGTTTTTCCTGCACTGAATTCTGCTTCAGGCGTTGCTCCAGTGCTTTCCAGTCGACACAATCCAGACGCTGATCCTGATTGAAACACGAAAAAACGACGCTCGTCTTTCCCGTTTCCGGATCGATCTGTGGTTGCAGGCATTGCGCGCAGATTTCTTTCATCATGCACTGCATGGGCGAATTGATCGAACCGATCGCAAAATGGTGTGGTTTGAGGAACGGCTTGAGAGACTCATGCCGCGCACGCGCGACCGCGGCCATCATCCGGTCAGATCCTATCGCGATGAGTCTATCGGCCGCCTTGAGCGAAATCTCCGGGTTGCCCATGTTGCCGATGGCGTAGGCATGCATGGCCTGCACGATATTGCCGACAAAGGAACGGTCATTCGGGCGGTCGGGTGTAAAACCGGGTTCTTCGTCGCAGCACCATACCACGACGTCGGCGGCTGCCTCGATCTCGGCGATCTTGTAGCGGTCGTTCATGTGCTTGTACGCGGCAAAATACAGAACCTTGCCACCGGCTTTGCGCATCGCCTGTCCAATCGAGAACAGCACGGCGTTGCCGAGCCCCCCGCCAGCCAGCACCACGGTTTCGCCGGGCACTATCTCCGTCGGACTGCCGGTCGGCCCCATCAGGATGACAGGCGTACCGGGTGCCAGCAGTACGCACATGTCCGAAGAGCCCCCCATCTCGAGCACGATAGTGGATATCAGTCCCTTTTCAGGATCAACCCAGGCACCGGTCATGGCCAAACCTTCCATGGCAAGCCGGGTCTGATCGGTGTTTAGGGCGTTGGTTTCATAATTCTGCAGTCGGTAAAACTGCCCCGGGCGAAAGCGCCGCGCAGCCAGCGGCGCGTGCACCACCACTTCAACGATCGTGGGCGTAAGCCGATTGACCTGGTGCACGGTGGCACGCAACTCGCGGTTGAAATGTCCGAGAAACTCTTCGTCGCTACCGGCAGCAGCTGGTGCCACCTGCTGCAGCACCCGGCTCACCAGCGGATACCCCTGCTTGGCGCTGCCGATGGCCTTGACCACGTTGCCAAAAAACGATGGATGCACATCACCGAAATAACTGACAAAGCGTCCATCCGCGCGCCGCGAGAGCAGCACCCGAACCAGGTCAGGTTTGGAAATCGAACGCTCAACGGTAACGGGGTGCCCTTCTTCATCACAGGCACGGAAGTACTTGCCATCGAGCACAAAGTGAGTTGCATCTTCGCGCGCCAGCACCGTATTCGGCTGCGTTCCGGCGGCGATAAGTACAGTCCTTGCCGGCAAGGCGGATTGACCCGTCTCACGCCATTTGCCGTCCTCGCCCAGCGCCTGCGCCATAACGCGCAGGGTATGAGCGTGGCCATGGTTGTCGACTTCGACGCTGAGCGGCGTAAGGCCTTCTGCAAACCGTATGCCTTCCTCCAGCGCTTTCTGCACTTCCTCATGATTCAGCGTATAGGACGGGCTATCGATCAGGCGGCGCCGATAAGCGATGGTCACGCCGCCCCAGGAATGCAGCAATTCAAGGATGCGCGGCGCCCGGCCCTCCTGTCGAGCTAACCGGCGTTCATCCCGAATCGCCCCTCCATGCGCAAGAAACTCATCGGCAATCGCACGCTCTTCCTCATTCCATGACAAACGTGCTGCAGTCTCGCCGTGCTCGCGTGCCAGTAATTCATAACGGCCCAGAAATTTCTCGACCTGCAACGGGTAATATGCGAGAGACTCCGTTGCGGTATCGATCGCCGTGAGCCCCCCGCCCACCACCACAACCGGCAGCCGTATCTGCATATTGGCAATGGAGTCTGTCTTGGCGGCTCCCGTTAGTTGCAATGCCATCAAAAAGTCGGACGCCGTGCGCACGCCGCGCGCGAGCCCATGGGGCATGTCGAGTACGGTAGGCCGTCCCGCGCCTATCGCAAGGGCAATATGATCAAAACCGAGTTCAAAAGCACTGTCCGCCGTCAGCGCACCACCAAAACGCACCCCGCCGAATAACGCGAACTGGCTGCGGCGTTCAAGCAGCAATCGAATCAGCTTAAGAAAGTTCTTGTCCCATCGGATGGTGATTCCGTACTCCGCCACACCGCCGAATCCGGCCATGACACGTTCACTGAGGGCCTCGTACAGCGACTTGACATCGTGTATCGCCTCAAACGCCACGCGCGTGCCCCGGGCATCAACCCCGGCAACCTGGGATGGCAGCGGTTCGATCTTGAGGCCATCTATCCCGACCACGGTATGGCCTTCATTCATCAGAAAGTGCGCCAGCGAGAATCCTGCCGGCCCCATGCCGGCCACCAGTATGCGTTTGCCCGTCGCCGCCCGCGGATAGGGCGTACGCAGATTGAGCGGATTCCAGCGTGTGAGCAGCGAGTAGATTTCAAATCCCCACGGCAAATTGAGGACGTCCTTCAGCGTGCGGGTTTCCGCCTGCGGGATATCCACCGGCTCCTGTTTCTGGTAAATGCAGGCTTTCATGCAGTCATTGCATATTCGGTGACCGGTTGCAGCGACCATGGGGTTGTCCACGATGATCATCGCCAATGCGCCGATCGCCAGTCCTTCGGACTTGACCTTGTGGAACTCGGAGATTTTCTCCTCGAGCGGACATCCGGCGAGCGTTACGCCGAACGGACTTTTCTTGAACGACGAGACGCCTTTCCCGCTCCCACCTTTTTCCTTCAGGCCCTTGGAGCAGGAATCCTTGCCCTGTTCGTGGCACCAGATGCAATAGTTCGCGTGATCCAGCGCCCCCGTGAGATCGGTACCGTGATCGGTGAGGTGGAATCCATCGCGCCGCCGCAAATGTTGCGACGCCAGCGTGTGCGTTCGGTAACCCGCCGCATCGGTTTTCACTGTCGGAACGAGATGCTGATAATCGAGTTTGTGAGGAGACTTGAAAAGCACCCCGGATGCATGATGCGACTGACCGGCAGGCGTATGTGCCGCCCAAGCCGCGTAGCGCAGTGCAAGATCGAGTTCGCGGAGATGATTTGTTTCGTCTTTCTGGAGTCTCGCCACCCATTGCGCAAATACGAGTTCACTGAATTCCGTCGCTATCAAAGACGCAATCTCGTCGCGCATTGCGGCACCGTCGAATTGCACGGCCTCGGGGGGCTTGAACTTGTGCATGGCCTTGCGTTGCACAAACAGACGCTTGCACCGGTAGAGGGGCGCCAGCGCCTGGTGCCGCGCCGACAACTGCATGACTTCTTCCTTGATGCCGAAGAGATCCGCGATGAAGTCATCAAGATGCGGTGCCAAGGCTATCAGGAGTTCCGATTCCTGCTTGGAAGACAGTGCGAAAGGATCAGCACGCGCCTGCGCGAGCCGCTGGCTCAATATATCGTCGGATTGTTCCAGTTCGCGCAGGAATGCGGCGTCGAGCCGCAACAGCCCTGCACGCTGGTAAAGATCCGCAAATGCGACGCCAAAAGCGGGACTAAGCATCAGAATTCAGTTCCAATAATTGCATTGATGGGAAGCGCGCGAACATAGCATAAAAAAAACGGGCATGCTGTTCGCGGCGTAAATGGCGATTGATCCCGAGACTTGCAAACGTTTCGCGGCCCCCTCCGGGCACGCAACGCGTCATGCTCAGGATCAATCAGCTCTTGGGCTGGATCAGCCTTTCCGCGGCGGATACGGTGTTTGCAATTAGCATCGCCACTGTCATACGCCCGACGCCGCCGGGCACGGGCGTAATGTGCGATGCCACTTCGCGAGCTGAAGCAAAATCCACGTCGCCGGCGAGTTTGCCGTCCGGCATCCGGTTGATGCCGACGTCGAAGACCACGGCACCCGGCTTGATCATGGTTCCATCCACCAAGCCTGGCTTACCCACGGCGACGACCAAAATGTCGGCGCGTGATGTGTGTTCCCGCAAGTCGCGCGTTTTTGACGTACAAACGGTGACTGTCGCTCCCCTGCCGATCAACATCAAAGCCATGGGCTTACCGACGATAACGCTCCGTCCTATCACCACCGCGTTGCGCCCTTCGATTTCGATGCCTACACGATCCAGCATGACCATTACGCCCGTAGGGGTACAGGGCGCGAGACGCGTATTTCCCGCGACCAACGCGCCCAGATTGTGCCAACTGAATCCGTCTATATCCTTATCAGGCCTGACGGATTGCAAAATCCGCTCGGAATCGAGGTGTGATGGCAACGGCAGTTGCACCAGTATCCCGTGCACTTGCGCATTGCCGTTCAACCGGCTGATCAGCGCCAAGACGTCGGATTCGGAACAGTTGGCCGGGAGCCGATGCAATTCCGAATGCAACCCTACTTCTTCGCACGCACGCGCCTTGTTCCTGACGTACACCTCGGACGCAGGATTTTCGCCCACCAGTATAGCCGCCAGCCCGGGCCGCACTTTTTTCCGCCATAACACCGCAACCCTTTGTTTTTGCTCATCAAGTACTTGACTGGCAATGGCTGCACCATCTATCAACTCGGCCGACATAAATTTCCAAAAAAAGGGAACACACTGTTTTCCTGGTTACAAAGACTGTGCCATCGCGCACCGGACAACACATGGCAGCAATGGCTAACGTGCTGGCAGGCGCCCTGGACGTTGATCTTCCATGATCTGAAAAAACACCTCGTCCTGCTTAATCATTCCGAGTTCGCTGCGTGCCCGCTCCTCGATAGCATCCATGCCACGTTTCAGATCGCGCACCTCCGCGTCCAGCGCGGCGTTGCGCGACCGCTGCTTCACGTTTGCTTCCAGCTGCGCGCTCAGTTGTCTGTCGACTTCAAACACCTGCATCCAACTGCCCTTGCCCATCCAAAGCGGGTACTGAAGAACGGCAATCAAACCTGCCAGCGCTAGGGTAAGGAGTTTCATCCGAGTTGAAATTACTCCCGACGCAACTGATAGAACGCACCGCGCCCTGGATATGCGGCCGCATCACCCAGATCTTCCTCTATACGCAGTAACTGGTTGTACTTGGCCAGTCGATCGGAGCGAGACAACGAACCGGCCTTGATCTGCAGCGCATTCGTTGCAACAGCGATATCCGCAATCGTGGTGTCCTCGGTTTCTCCGGAGCGGTGAGATACCACGGCCGTATATCCGGCGCGCTTGGCCATTTCGATCGCGGCCAGTGTTTCCGTCAGGGTGCCGATCTGGTTTACCTTGATCAAGACGGAATTTGCAATACCTTCCCTGATACCCTTCTCGATGATCCGGGTATTGGTGACAAAGACATCGTCACCAACCAGCTGCACTTTTTTGCCCAACTTTTGAGTCAGCAGCTTCCATCCATCCCAGTCGTTCTCAGCCATGCCGTCTTCGATGCTGATGATCGGGTACTTCTCGGTCCATGCCGCAAGCAGTTCGACCAGCTCCGCGGATTTCAGTGACTTGCCCTCGCATGCCAGCGTGTATACGCCGTCCGCGTAAAACTCGGAACTCGCGCAATCGAGCGCGAGCGCAACTTCCTCGCCCGGTTTGTATCCGGCCGATTCAATTGCCTCGATGATGAGCTTGAGCGCGGCTTCATGATTGGGCAGTCGCGGTGCGAATCCACCTTCGTCGCCCACCGCTGTCGCCAGCCCTTTTTTCTTGAGCAGCGTTTTCAAAGACTGGAACACTTCCGATCCGCAGCGCAGTGCATCGCGAAACGTCGGAAGTCCTAGCGGAACCAGCATGAACTCTTGTAGATCCAGGCTGTTGTCGGCGTGTGCGCCGCCATTGATCACGTTCATCATGGGAACCGGCATGGCCATGGCCCCGGCCCCGCCCAGGTAACGATGCAATGGCAATCCGCAATCCTCGGCTGCCGCCTTGGCCACCGCCATAGACACTGCCAAAATGGCATTTGCACCCAGTCTGGATTTATTCTCGGTACCGTCAAGATCTATCATCGTCTGGTCGATAAAACGCTGTTCCGCAGCGTCTAAGCCGATGATGGCCTCGCAAAGTTCGGTATTGACATTGTCTACCGCTTTTTGCACACCCTTGCCAAAGTAGCGTTTTTCATCACCATCCCGCAACTCGATGGCTTCACGGCTACCGGTCGAGGCGCCAGATGGCACTGCCGCGCGCCCCAGCACTCCGGATTCAAGCAGCACATCGGCTTCTACTGTTGGAAAACCGCGTGAATCCAGAATCTCACGTGCAATCACATCGACTATCGCACTCATGTTTTGCCCTAGCCTGTTAAATAAGTAATTCGTCAAATCCACGCTGTTTTACGAGAAAATCAAGTTCCTTGAGGACTTCAAGCAACCTTTTCATTCGGTCCAGTGGCCACGCATTCGGCCCATCCGACAATGCCTGTTCCGGATGCGGATGCGTTTCCATGAACAGCCCCGAAATCCCGCTAGCAACCGCGGCACGTGCCAGCACAGGCACGAATTCCCGCTGACCGCCGCTCGAAGTTCCCTGCCCTCCAGGAAGTTGCACCGAATGCGTCGCGTCAAAAACGACTGGACAATGCGTTTCACGCATAATGGCCAGAGAGCGCATATCGGATACCAAATTGTTATAACCGAAGCTCGCGCCGCGCTCGCAGACAAGAATATTGTCCTGCTGACTGACCGCCCGTGCTTTGTCGACGACGTTCTTCATATCGCCGGGAGCAAGAAATTGTCCTTTCTTGAGATTGACGGGGCGGCCGGCTGTTGCCACGGCATGAATAAAATCCGTTTGGCGACACAGGAATGCCGGCGTCTGCAGCACATCCACCACTGCAGCTACCGGTTCGATCTGCTCAATTTCATGCACATCGGTCAGCACCGGCACCCCCAGTTGCGACTTTACCTCGGCAAGAATTCTGAGGCCCGCATCCATTCCGTGGCCACGAAATGATTTGTCGGAACTCCTGTTGGCCTTGTCGAAAGACGACTTATAGATAAAAGGCATTGCCAATTCCCGGCAGATCTCCGCTAACCGGCCCGCCGTGTCCAGGGCAAGCTGGCGCGATTCAATCACGCAGGGACCCGCAATCAGGAAGATTGGTTGGGCCAGACCCGCGTCAAATCCGCATAACTTCATGCGCGGCGCTAGGCGATGGTTTGCGGGGCCCGCGTGCCGGCAGCGGCAGTTGCGGACTTTGCGCTGATAATTGCAGCGCGCACAAATGCATTAAACAAAGGATGTCCTGTGCGTGGCGTCGATGTGAATTCCGGGTGAAATTGACAGGCCACAAACCACGGATGGCCCGGCAGTTCTATCATTTCACACAAATTGTCTTTAAGTGACACACCGGAAACACGCAGTCCCGCCCCTTCGAGCCTGGGCAGGTAATGATTATTCACCTCATAGCGGTGTCGGTGACGCTCGACGATGCGGTCGGCCCCGTATATCCGATGCGCAACGCTGGCCTTGGTCAGCAGACACTCCTGGCCTCCAAGCCGCATGGTGCCGCCCATATTGGAGTCGGCGCTGCGTTGCTCAATGCGGCCGTCGCGATCCTGCCATTCCGTAATCAACGCGATCACCGGGTGCGGAGTTTCCTGGTCAAACTCCGTGCTATGCGCGCCGTCAAACCCGACAACGTTGCGCGCGTACTCAATGACTGCCAATTGCATGCCCAGACAGATGCCCAGATACGGAATTAGGTTCTCGCGCGCGTAACGGATCGCCTTGATTTTTCCTTCAACGCCTCTTTTCCCAAAGCCCCCGGGCACCAGGATCGCATCCATGCCGGCCAGAACGCCGACGCCGTTTTTTTCCAGCGATTCCGAATCTATGTAATTAATAGTGATCCGGGCGCCCGTGTGTATGCCGGCGTGGATCAGCGCTTCGGACAATGATTTGTAGGACTCGGTCAGATCCACATACTTTCCGACTAATGCAATCTTCACCGTGCTGGTCGGATGCTCGAGTGCATGGACGAGCTTGTCCCAAACTGCAAGATCCGCAACCTTGGGGGTAATGTCGAGCTTGCGACATACAATTTCATCCAGGTGCTGCGCATGCAGCATGCTCGGTATCTTGTAGATACTGTCAACGTCCACTGCCGAAATGACTGCCTCGACCTGAACGTTGGTGAAAAGCGCAATCTTGCGGCGTTCGTCGTCCGGTAGTGGGCGATCGCCACGGCATAACAGAATATCAGGCTGGATACCGATTTCGCGCAACTCCTTCACCGAGTGCTGCGTCGGCTTAGTCTTGATTTCCCCGGCCGTGGCTATGAATGGAACCAGTGTCAAATGGATGTAACACGCGCTATGACGCCCCAATTCGATACCCATTTGGCGTATCGCCTCGAGAAATGGCAGGGACTCGATATCGCCAACCGTGCCGCCAATTTCCACAAGCGCTACATCCGCATCTCCCGCGCCGCGGCTGATGAACTGCTTGATTTCATCGGTGATATGTGGAATTACCTGGACAGTACCGCCGAGATAGTCTCCCCGGCGTTCCTTTTTAATGACGCTTTCGTATATCTGCCCGGTCGTGAAATTGTTGTGCTTGCCCATCTTGGCGCTGACAAAGCGCTCGTAGTGGCCAAGATCCAGATCCGTCTCCGCACCGTCATCCGTTACAAACACTTCACCATGCTGAAAAGGACTCATGGTGCCGGGATCCACGTTAATATAGGGATCCAGTTTCAGCATCGCAATTTTGAGGCCGCGCGTTTCAAGAATGGCGGCGAGGGAGGCTGCAGCGATACCTTTGCCTAGGGACGAGACTACACCGCCAGTGACAAAGATATATTTGATCATTTCATATCGAACCGTTTTCTTATTCTAGCTCAAACGGGCAACCGGCTCAATGGGTAAATTCACTTCGAAGACTGACGGGTATCCCCCATGTATGCCTCGTACCACAGTTTGCCAGATCGGCAACACAAACCAGGGACGCAATTCCACGGTTGAAGGAGAGAAAAGTTCAACACCCGCCATCCACTAAGTCGCGTGGCGGAGCTGGCGTACACGCTCGAACGCGCAAACCGCGGCCGCAGCCGCGACATTCAGGGATTCGATTCCCGCAGCCATCGGTATAGACACCTGTTCGGATGCCACCGTCCGCAGTACGCCGGACACTCCGCTGCCTTCGTTGCCCAGCACGATCGCGATATCACCGGTCAGGTCGGCATCGTATATGTACCGCGTGGCGTGTCCGTCCGTTACTATTATTTTTCCCCGGAACGCGCAAGCAACCTCCAGCAGATCGACATTCTCGTGAATACTCAGCACAAAGTGCGCGCCCATGCCGGCACGCAGTACGCGTGGCGACCATGCATGAACAGAATTTCTGGAAAGCAGCACGCTCTTGATGCCAGACGCGGCGGCGGAGCGCAGAATCGATCCCAGATTACCCGGATCCTGAATGTCCTCGAGCATGAAGCACGTGCCCAAGCATGATGGAATAGCGAGCGGACGCGGGGTAGGCACAATTGCCATCAACCCGGTCGGAGATTCCACGGTGGATAGTTCTCCGAACAAGGTATCACTTAGAACCAGCGGCGTTTGCGGCGCAAGGGATCGGAGCAATGCCTGGGTCCCGTCACGCTCCGATGCGGTGCTGCTTACCACCAGTTGCGCCGGTTTGCCCATATGTTTCAGGTAAGCGGTGATCAAATGCTCGCCATCGAGTACCGACATGCCTGCCTTGCGCCGTTCGCGGGAAGAATGCGCGAGCTTCAGCATTGCCTTGTAGCGCGCATTGTCCGCGGAGCTAATGCTTTTCATCAGCCGCAGTATCTTGCAACAATAACCGTACCGGTCCGAAGGAGCGCCGGTGCACAGCGGATATTCCATGCAGGCGCAGTGCGTTCAGATGGAAAGAGGTCGGGTAACCCTTATGGTGGTCGAACCCATACTGTGGAAGCAGACTATGCAATTCGAGCATCAGAGCATCCCGCGCGGTCTTGGCAAGTATGGAAGCCGCCGAAATTTCCGCTACGGTACTGTCTCCCCGTACTATTGCGCGCGTCGGCATGGGCAGCATCGGGCAATGCAGTCCGTCTATCAACACCTCGTCTGGCGTGCTTGCCAACCCCACGACGGCGCGTTGCATGGCCAATAGCGTTGCCTGAAGGATGTTAAGGTTGTCAATTTCCGCGACACTGGCGTGCGCCACGGACCATGCGATCGCATGCTGTTTAATCTGCTTTGCAAGAAAGACTCTGTGCCGCTCGCTCAGCTTCTTGGAGTCTGCGAGCCCATCGATACCGTGGCACGGCCCCAGAATTACGGCAGCTGCCGTCACAGGGCCTGCCAGCGGGCCACGCCCTGCTTCATCAACCCCGCAGATCATTGCCATCGTTCCTTCAGATTCGCAACAGCGGTAATACGGCACGCGCCGCACGGCGCGCCGCACCATGCGACAGGCTGTCGCGTATCTGCGTGAACTTGCGGTCGAGACCGGTGCGCACCGACTCGTCTCCCAGAATATTAAGCATGGCCTGGCTCAGGTTCTCGGCAGTTGCGTCATGCTGAATAAGTTCCGGCACCACGAACTCACCCGACAGAATATTCGGCAACCCATAGTAGGGCAGCGATTTTTTCTTGCGTCGAAGTATCCAATGACTCAATGCGGGCATCTTGTAACTGATGACCATCGGGCAGCCAAGCAGTGCCGCTTCAAGCGTCGCCGTTCCGGAGGCAACCAGTGCGACATTGGAGGCGGCCAGTGCATCGTGCGCATGTCCAAACAAAACCGTAAGCGGGAGCCCGGAGGCCTGGTTGTTGTACAGCGCCAGTTCAAACATCTCTCGCGTCTCGCGACTGACGAGAGGCACCAGGAACACAGCTTGCGCCATTTTCGCGTTAATCCTCTGTGCGGTCTGGATAAACAGATCGGCAAGATGTCTTAGTTCGCTTTGACGGCTACCTGGCAGCAAAGTTACCACCGTCACCGCCGGTGGCAGTTTAAGCTGCTCGCGTGCCCCTGCGCGCGCCGGGATGCGTTCGAGAATGTCGGTCAAGGGATGTCCCACGAACTCAACATCAACGCCGGCCTGTTGATAGATCACTGATTCAAAAGGAAAAACAGTCAACATTTTCGTTACGGCGCGCTTGATCTTGTGCAGTCTCTCACTGCGCCACATCCAGATTGCGGGACTTACGTAGTGGGCGGTGGGTATACCGCGCGTCTTGAGCGCCAGCTCAAGGTCCAAATTGAAATCAGGCGCGTCTATTCCTATGAAAAGGTCAGGTGGCGTAGCCAGGAAACGCTGACGCAATTGGCGCCGTATGAGCAGAATCTCGCAAAAGTGCCTGAGTACCTCGGCGTAGCCGCGCACAGCAAGCTTTTCTAGCGGAAACCACACATCCATGCCCGCGGCCTCCATGCGCGGTCCGCCTATGCCCTGAAATACGATGTTCGGTACAAGTTCGCGCAGAGACCTGATGAGTTGCGCGCCGAGCAGGTCTCCGGATGCCTCGCCTGCCACTATACCGACGGTATAGCGACGAGCAGCAGGCTCAGCGGACAATGCCACGTTTGCAAAGTGCGAGAAATTCGAGGAGTGGTTGCAGTTCCGGACAATCCCGTGCCTGATGGGCAATTTCGCCCTTCGCCTCCTCCAACGACTGACCAGACTTGTAAAGCGTTTTGTAGGCTCGTTTGATTGAGGCTATCGTTGCCGGAGAAAATGAGCGCCTCTTTAGCCCTTCGGAGTTGATTCCAAATGGTCGTGCCGTATTTCCGGCAGCGGTCACAAATGGGGGAACATCCTGCAGAACCACGGTGCTGATGGCCGTCATGCTATGCGCGCCTATCCGGCAGAATTGATGCACCATGGTGAAACCGCCGAGAATGGCGAAGTTTCCTACCTGCACATGCCCAGCCAGCTGTACGCCATTGGCGAATATCGTATCGTTTCCCACCTCGCAATCATGCGCCACGTGTACATAGGCCATGATCCAGTTGTTGTCACCGATCTGGGTAACACCATGGTCCTGAACAGTTCCGCAATTGAACGTGCAATACTCCCGTATCGTATTTCCGTGGCCGATTTCCAGTCGCGTGGGCTCGCCTGCGTATTTCTTGTCCTGTGGCACTTCTCCCAACGAGACAAACTGAAATATCCGGTTATCGCGTCCGATACGCGTATGGCCGGTGATAACCGCGTGCGCGCCCACACTGCTGCCAGCATCTATTTCCACATGTTCGCCGATCAGCGCATAGGCGCCGACCTCTATGCCCTCGGCGAGGCGAGCGCCGGGATGGATGATGGCCGTGGGATGTATCACGAATGGGTATCTGGTTGATCGGACGTTTGTGAGGATCGCAAAGTGCACATGAGATCAGCCTTTGCAACCAGCTGACCGGCCACCTGCGCGACCGCGGAAAACCACCAGATGCCGCGAACGAATCGCTTGAACTCGACCTTGAGTTCCAAGGTATCACCGGGGACCACGGGTTTTTTGAAACGGGCATTGTCGATGCCGACAAAATAGAAAATCGAGTCGTCGTTAACCCTGTGACCATCGGTCTGATATGCCAGTACTGCCGCCGCCTGCGCGAGTGCTTCGATGATCAGCACCCCGGGCATGACGGGATGACGGGGAAAGTGACCGGTGAAAAACTGTTCGTTTATCGTCACGTTCTTGATTGCAATTATGCTCTTGCCGGGCTCGCATGAGGATACCCGATCGAGCAACAGGAACGGATAGCGATGCGGCAGGTATTTGAGTATCTGATGTATGTCCATGGAACTCATGTTGTGCCTTTCTTTGTATGGGTCTGCGCACTTTCAAGATTGCGCACCCGCGTAGCCAGCTGATCAAGTTCTCGCAGATGCGAGGCGTTCCTCAGCCATGCTTTGTGACCCGAAAACGGATACACGCCGGTATACGTGCCGGGTTCCGTCAGCGATTTCGTGATCAGCGTGCGTGCTGAAATGTTGACATTATCCGCAATTTTGATGTGACCCACGATAGCCGCGCCGCCGCCTATCGTGCAATGGCTGCCGATTCTGGCACTGCCAGCGATGCCTACGCATCCTGCAATCGCCGTGTGAGCACCTATATGAACGTTATGTGCAATCTGAATCTGGTTGTCGAGCTTGACGCCGTCCTCGATGACGGTATCGTCAAGTGCCCCCCGATCTATCGTGGTATTTGCTCCGACATCGACATCGTCTCCTATCACCACTTTCCCAATCTGCGGGATCCTGCTCCACTTACCATCTTCATGGGCCAGCCCAAATCCGTCCGCACCGATCACCGCTCCGGAGTGCAGGACGCAGCGCGCGCCTACCCTGCACTGGTCGTAAATCGTGACGTTGGCGTGCAAACGCGTGGACGGCCCTATGCTGACTCCCATGCCGATGTAGGACCCCGCCCCGATTTCTGCGTATGCCGCAATATTCGCCCCCTGGCTGACTACCGCACACGCGCCTATGGTCGCGGACTTTGCTATGCGGGCAGTCTGGTCCACGACCGCGGACTTATGGCGACCGGGTTTGGAGCGGGTGGGCGGGTTTAACAGCGTCGATACCTTTGCGAAATACACATAAGGATTGTCGCAGACGATGCACGGCAATGCGCACGCATCTCGAGCATCCGCTCCGAGTATGACCGCGGCGGCCCTAGTCTTTCTCAGTTCTGATAGGTATCGGCCATGCGCCAGAAAACTGATCTCTCCAGGCCCCGCCGATTGTAAAGTCGCGACCTGAATAATTGCGGTATCGGGATCGCCAATCAGTTCTCCTCCGAACCGGTCGACTATGCTTTTCAACTTATATGATTTGCGCCTGGACACAATCACGCCCCGATGACATTCCGCGCGGAATCCGGCGCCGTGCGCCGCTCGATACGCCGGAGAAAATCACGCAGACTTGGTTTGGTGCGACTATTTTTCCGCCGCCAGCGACTTTAGCACTTTGTCCGTAATATCGATGCGCGGGCTGCGATAAACAGCCTCCTGTAACACTAGATCGAACTTCTCCGCCTCGGCAATCTGTCTAATTACGCGATTGGCGCGCTCAAACAGAGCCGCCATCTCTTCATTGCGACGTAGATTTAAATCTTCCCTGTACTCGCGCTGCAGGCGCTGAAAATCACGGGTCTGGCGGCCAAGTTCCTGCTCCTTGCCGCGCCTATCGCTCTCGCTCATGGTCAACGCATCTTTTTCCAGTTGACCCTGCAAGTTTTTAACCTGCTGCTCTAGCCTGCGCAATTCCTGCTCGCGAGGGGCAAAATCTTTTTCCAGTTTTTTGGTCGCCCGATCCGCCTGCGCCGACTCCCGCGTCAGCCGATCGAGGTCGATAAAACCGATCTTCACCTCCGCGGCAAACACTGGAGCGGCAAAACAGGATGCGGCGACAACAATTGCACCTATGAGGAAACGACAGAACTTCAAGGTTACCTCCATAATCTGGTCTGTGCCCAAACAAACATGGGACAGTAAATCAAAATTGCGAACCAAACTGAAACTGAAAACGCTCTTTCACATCCCCGAACTGAGACCGGAATGGTTGAGCAATACTAATTTTAAATGGCCCCATCGGCGATACCCACGCGAGGGCCAGACCGGCCGACGCACGGAATTCACCGAACGTATAGGCTTCGCCAGTCATGCCCGTGTCAAGGAACGCACTTCCGCGGATTGACTTGTCGTTTCTCATGCCTGGTATCGGAAAAAGAATTTCCGATTTACCGATCATCTTCTTGCTGCCGCCAACCGGAGCGCCATTGCTGTCCTTAGGCGTCAATGTCGAAGTCCTGAACCCGCGGACTGAGCTGACGCCCCCCGCATAGTAGTTTCTGAAGAACGGCAAAGGTTTCCCGTCAAGTCCCGCGCCATAGCCGATGTCGCCCGAGAGGAGAATCACGAAATCAGAAGTGAGCGGGAAAAATCTCTGATTTTCATATCCAATCTTGTAAAACTGCAGGGTTCCACCGGGAAGACCTGATTCGACGTTGAAGCGTTGTATGCCCCCCCGAGTCGGGTAGATCGCGCTGTCGCGACTGTCACGTGCCCAACCTATCGTTCCCAGCAGCGCGGTATTCTGTGTTCCAAATGTGTTTACGTAGTCCAGGATTCTGAGCGGCGTATCAGCCAGCGTGGTTATGCTCGTGCTTTCGTAACCCAGCCCGAAAAGCACGGTGTCAGATTCGGTGATAGGCACGCCAAAACGCAGCTGTCCGCCGAGAGTGGACGTTTGGTATTGACCTATGCTCAGGGCAGATGGGTCGAGCGTGCGTTTATAGACGTCAAAGCCGCGGCTTACACCATCCACTGTCCAGTATGGCTGGGTAAACGACAGCGACACAACCCGGTTCAGCTTGCTCGTATTGAGCTGCAGGGCAAGATGATTTCCGGATCCGAATACATTCTGCTGCGAAACGCCGGTAGTCAGGATCACGCCTTCAGCCTGTCCATACCCGGCGCCGAACACGATATTTCCGGTTGGTTTTTCCTTGACGTCAATATTGACATCCACCTGGTCCGTCGATTCCGGAACGGACGGCGTTTCGACGTTGACGTCCGTGAAGTATCCCAGTCTGTCCACGCGCTGCTTCGACTTTGTTATTCTGTCCGCGGAGTACCACCCCCCTTCAAGCTGGCGCATTTCACGACGGATCACTTCATCGCGCGTCCGCGTATTTCCTGATACGTTGATGCGGCGCACATAAACCCGGCGGCCCGGATCCAGAAAAAACGTGAAGGCCACGCGCCGCTTTTCCTTGTCGACCTCCGGTACCGCATTGATGTTCGCAAATGCATAACCTTCGTTTCCGAGGCGGTCGCTGATCGCCTTGCTGGACTCATTAAGACGCGTGCGGGAAAATATATCACCGGACTTTATTTTTACCAGTTTGAGAACTTCTGCTTCGGAAATCAGCATCTCGCCCGCGACCTTCACATCCGAAACGATGAACTGAGGTCCCTCGGTGATGCCTATCGTAATGTAGACGTCCCGCTTGTCCGGAGTTATCGAAACTTGCGTGGAATCCAGGGTGAATTCAAGATACCCTCTATCCAGATAATGCGAACGCATCGTTTCCAGATCAGCGCTTAACTTTTGTCTCGAGTATTGATCGTTGCCGTTCAACCAGGACATGATTCCCGGTGTTTCCAGCTTGAATAGGCTCAGTAACTCCTTCTCCTTGAACACCTGACTGCCGATAATGCTGATTTGGCGGATTTTTGCGACATCTCCTTCGACGATGTCTATCTTCACCGCCACGCGATTCCGTTCTTGAGGCGTTGACGTAGTGGTCACATTTGCGGAGTATCTGCCACGGCTGATGTACTGACGTTTTAATTCCTGCTCTGCCTTTTCGATCAGCCCGCGGTCAAAAATCCGGCCTTCCGAAAGGCCTATCGATCTCAAGCCCTTGAGCAAATCATCCTTGTTGAACTCCTTCGCGCCGTTGATTTCAATCTGCGAAATCGAGGGGCGTTCCTGCACAGTAACTATCAGTACTCCGCCGTCTACTTCCAACGTGACATCCTGGAAGAAACCTGTCGCAAACAATGACCGAATAGCCTGCGCCGCTTTGTCGTCCGTCATTGTTTCGCCCACCTTGACGGGCAGGTAGCTGAATACCGTTCCTGCTTCGGTGCGCTGTATCCCTTCGATGCGGATATCCTTGACCACAAACGGATCGAACGCGTAAGCCCCCGCGGCCTGCAAGGCGCCCAGCAAGAACAAAAACTTAAGATGTCTCCACATATTTCAGCCGTTGATCAGGCGCGAAATGTCGTTAAACAGTGCGAACGCCATCAGCATCAACAGTACCCCCATTCCTAGTCGCTGGCCATACTCCATAACTCTGTCCGAAACCGGACTTCCTTTAAAAATTTCAAGCATATAATACATCAAATGTCCGCCGTCCAATAAGGGGATCGGGAGTAAGTTGAGTACCCCCAGGCTGATGCTGATCAGTGCGAGAAATGTCAAGTACTGAATCCATCCAACCTGGGCGGATTGTCCTGCATAGTCGGCAATCGTAATCGGCCCGCTCAAATTCTTGAGGGACACCTCGCCAACTAACATTTTTCCTAGCATCCGCAGACTGAATAGCGATGTATCCCACGTTCGAGCCAGTGCAAGACTCGCGCTTGCCAATGCGCCGTACCTTACTTCGACAAAGTACGGATTTCTGATTCCGGCCCGACCCACGGTGAGGCCACGTTCGTCCACAGCGTCCGGCGTCAACATGATGTGCGGAACCATGGTTTCGCCACGGCGGATTTCCATCGCTATGGGCACACCGGGATAGACGCGTATGACTTTGACCAGATCGTCCCAAGTCCGCAGTGGCTTTCCGTTCGCAGCAACCACCTCATCCCCTTCGCGCAGCCCCGCACGATCCGCCGCACCACCCACCGTCACGTCGCCCAAAAGAGACGGTACCGTCAGGTTTTCCCGAGTGAATCCCAGCGTCTCAACAAAATCGGCATCTAGTTCATCGGGTTTGATCGCGCTGGCGTCGAGCAGCCGAATCGTGATATCACGACGCACGTTGTGAACCTCTATTTTTACAGGCCGATGTGTAACCGCATGCTGCAGCAGCTTCCATCGCGCGTCCTGCCATGTCGCTACCTTCTCGTCCGCTATGCTGTCGATGACCTCGCCCGGTAAAAAACCCGCCAGGGCTGCGGCGCTTCCGTGTTTGACGTCACCGATCACTGGTTTCATGCCCGGCATTCCGCTCATGAATATCACCCAGTACAGGACGATCGCCAGGAGAAAGTTCGCCACCGGTCCTGCAGCCACAATGGCGAATCGGCGTGCAACCGATTTCCGGTTAAATGCGCGCCCGAGCTCGTGCACGGCAACCTCCCCCTCACGCTCATCCAACATTTTCACGTAACCGCCCAAAGGCACGACGCAAAGCGCCCATTCGGTCTGATCGCGTCCAAACCGGCGCGTGAACAAGCTTTTGCCGAAGCCGACTGCGAATCGCAGTACCTTGACATCGCACATGCGTGCAACCAGGTAGTGCCCAAGTTCATGCACAACGATCAACGCGCCCAGGGCAAAGATGAACGCAGCGGCAGTAATGAAAAAATTGCTCATCACGGACAGAGCCACATCAAGCATGCACCTGCATGGAGCGATTTCTGAAACCCAATTTTTGATCCGTCAACCACTGGGTCGCAAAATCGCGCGCCGTCCGGTCCGCGCGGAACACGTCGTTAATGCTTTCCACGGGGCCGAATGCAGCGGATTCGAGCGCGTCTTCAATCAAATCCGGAATCCGGTCAAAAGGAAGGTTCGATGTCAGAAACGCAGCGACGGCAATCTCATTGGCAGCATTGAGCACTGCCGGGGCACTGCCGCCGGCTCGCAATGCTTCGCGCGCGAGCTTCAGGCATGGAAAACGAGCACAGTCGGGTAATGAGAAATGCAGACCACCAATCGCAGCAAGATCCAGAAAGCTTACCCCCGAATCGATACGCCGCGGATAGTCCAGGGCGTAAGCGATCGGCGTGCGCATGTCGGGATTGCCCAATTGCGCTAGCACCGACCCATCCAGGTACTCCACCAACGAATGAATCACACTCTCCGGATGAATCACGACTTCAATACTTTTCTCGTCCGCATTGAACAACCAGCTGGCCTCGATGATTTCCAGTCCCTTGTTCATCATGGTCGCAGAGTCCACCGAGATTTTTCGCCCCATGACCCAATTGGGGTGCGCGCACGCCTGATCCGGTGTGATGGTTGCAAATTTCTCAGATGGCATATCTCGAAAAGGACCGCCGGAAGCCGTCAACAAAATGCGTCGAACGCCTGAACGCCCGAGATCGCCGTTGAAATTCGCTGGCAGCACTTGAAATACCGCATTATGCTCACTGTCTATGGGCAGCAACAAGGCACCGCTGCTTCGCACCGCGCCCATGAAAACGGGGCCTGCCGTGACCAATGCTTCCTTGTTTGCCAGCAGTACCCGCTTGCCCGCCCGAACCGCGGCGTAGGTAGCTCGCAGTCCGGCAATGCCGACGATCGCAGCCATGACCGTGTCGGCTTGCTCCAACGCAGCAACACGCTCGAGTGCCTGCTCTCCGCAGAGAACTTCAGTCGAACTCCCGGCTGCCTTCAAGCGCACGGACAACTGTTCCGCGCCGGATTCAGCCACCATGACAGCATAAAGAGGTGTGAATTTGATGCATTGATCAAATAACGCATCCACCTGCCCAAAAGCAGTAAGAGCCACGACCTTGAACCGCAGAGGATGCAGTGCAATCACGTCCAGGGTACTTGCACCTACACTACCGGTGGACCCCAGAATTACAATATTCCTCGCGGTATCCATCATTTGCCTAGAAAAATATAAGTGTCGCGAGCGGCAACGCCGCGGTGATCGCATCGATACGATCGAGCATGCCGCCGTGCCCGGGAAATATGGTACCGCTGTCTTTGACGCCGGCATTTCGTTTGATCCACGACTCGTATAAATCGCCGATCACGCTGAAACATCCGATGGCGAGAAACGCGACGACAATTACCGAAAGCGCATATCCGGAAAAATAGAAAAAATGCATGGTGACAGCATACACCGTGACGGCCGTTAATGCACCGCCTACCCCCTCCCAGGTCTTACCGGGACTGATGGTCGGCGCAAGTTTGTGTCGGCCGATGGCACGACCGGCGAAATAGGCCGCAATGTCCGCTATCCATATCACCATGAGAAGTGAGAGCAGCAAGCCCGGCCTGCCCTGCAGGAGCGACAGGGAAAGCCAGGTCGGCACCAGCATGATCAATCCCACCATTGCGCGAACGATGGCATGGCGAAACACGATTTTCAACCACAAACAACATGGCGCAACTAAACACCAGAAAGCCACGCTAAGTCCGAATACGCATTGCTCCGCAAGGGTCAGGGTATCGGGTGCGCCCCCCCCCCCCTGACTTGCGAATACCCATATCAGGCCGCAACTCCCGGCCAAGACCCACAGAAAAGCTTGGCCAGACACACGTCCATATCCGGAGAGCTTCGCCCATTCGTGCCCTCCAACCAGCAACGGCGCAATCAAGAGCACGCTCCACCACGTGTTGGGTAGCGCAAACATGGCTGCCAAAAATAGCGGCAGGACAGTGGCCGCCGTCAGCACGCGTAATTTAAGCATGGGGACTAGCTCGAAAAACTCGGTCAGGCATTGCCGGACAATGCGTTCGTCGCCTCCTCACCTGTCGCCTCCTGCAGTTGTTCGCTGGTACGACCAAAACGGCGTTCACGCCGCTGGTAAGAAGCTAACGCTAGTTCGAATTCAGTCGCGTCAAAATCCGGCCATAAGGTATCCGTGAAGTACAGTTCGGTATACGCTATCTGCCACAACAGAAAATTGCTGATGCGCTGCTCGCCACCGGTACGTATGAACAAATCGGGCTCCGGGGCGTACGACATGGACAGATACGGGAGCAAATCCGTTTCCGCAAAACCGTTTGCCAGTTGCGGATTACACTTCAGCATGCGCGAGACGCCCTGAATCAGATCCCATCTCCCGCCGTAATTGACTGCCACCGTCAAGGCCAGTCTCTTGTTGTCGCGCGTCAACTCCTCGGCGTCTGCGATCAATTTTGTTAATCGCGGCTCGAATCGGGAAAGGTTGCCTATCGCGCGAAACCGAATCCCATTGGCATGCAATTTGGCGATTTCCTGCTCAAGCGCCACGATGAACAACTGCATCAGAAACGACACTTCTTCGGGAGGGCGCCGCCAGTTTTCGCTGCTAAATGCAAAAATGGTCAGAAACTCGACGCCCTTTTCCGCGCAGGCGCGCACCGTACTTCGGACATTGTCCACGCCACGCCGATGGCCCGCGATACGAGGCAGGAATCGTTTCTTGGCCCATCGCCCATTACCATCCATGATGATGGCGATATGCCGCGGAATATTCCGCGCATCGGGAATTTCTATCGTCGAACTGATATCTGCCACGCGCGTTTGCGTAAAACCATTTGCATGTCCCTCAATCTCGCGAAAACAAACAGCTGCTCGAACAACATTCGTCGCCGAGAGAACGAAACATCCCGCATCCCACCGTCACCGGAAGCCCCGAAGCGACGTTCGTTACCAACCGCCCATCAGAATCAAACACTCAACAAATCCGTTTCCTTGGCCGCAAGCGCCTTGTCGACTTCGGCGATGTGCCTGTCGGTCAACTTCTGAATGTCGTCCTGCGCGCGTCTTTCTTCGTCCTCGGCGATCTTTTTGTGTTTGAGGGAATCCTTGAATTGATTGTTGGCGTCGCGCCGTATGTTCCGTATCGCGACGCGCGCAGCCTCGGCTTCCTTGTGCACGATTTTGATAAGGTCGCGGCGGCGTTCTTCCGTCAATGCCGGCATCGGCACACGCACAGTATCGCCGACCGTCGACGGATTGAGGCCGAGGTTGGAATCGCGTATTGCTTTCTCGATCGCGCTCCCCATTTTCTTCTCCCATGGGGTTACACCTATGGTGCGCGCGTCCAGCAATATGACATTCGCCACCCCAGTAATGGGCGTCGGCGTTCCATAGTAGTCGACCATGAGGTGGTCGAGTATGCCGGTATGAGCTCTACCGGTGCGCACCTTGCCCAAATCGTTTTTCAACGTTTCGAGCGTTTTCTTCATTTTTTCTTCGGCGGATTTCTTTACTTCCGGAATCATGTTGCTCCTCCGCTAACAATGGACCAGCGTACCTTCGTCTCCCCCGGTAATTATCCGCTTGAATGCGCCGGGTTTGAATATGCTGAAAACGTTGATGGGCAATTTCTGGTCACGACAAAGAGTCAATGCGGTTGCGTCCATCACCTTCAGATTCTTGATGATGGCTTCGTCGAACGTAATGCTTTTATAACGCATTGCATCGGGATGTGTCTTGGGGTCGTCGGTATAGACACCGTCCACCATGGTCGCCTTCAGCACCAGATTGACGTTCATCTCCATGCCGCGCAGGGCGGCGGCAGTATCGGTGGTGAAAAACGGATTGCCGGTGCCAGCGGCAAAAATAACGATTTTCCCTTCTTCAAGGTAGCGTATCGCCTTGCCGCGTATATACGGTTCCACGACTTGCTCGATGTTCAGCGCGGACTGTACGCGACTCACCAGATTCAGGCGGCGCATCGCATCCTGCAGCGCCAGCGCGTTCATGACGGTAGCCAACATGCCCATGTAGTCGGCGGTGGCCCGGTCCATGCCAGCCGCCGCCGGTGCCATGCCGCGAAAAATGTTTCCGCCGCCGATCACCACGGCGACCTCCACACCCAGCGCCACGACCTCGGCAATTTCGGAGATTATGCGTTCTATGGTCGGCCGGTTGATGCCATAACTGTCGTCGCCCATCAGCGCCTCGCCGCTGAGCTTGAGCAATACCCGCTTGTGGACAGGAATGTCCGGCATTTACTTGTTCCCCGCGGTGGCCATCACGTCCGCGACAAAGTCTTCCTTCTTTTTCTCTATGCCTTCTCCAACCACGTACATATGGAAGGCATGCACTTTCGCGCCCTTGCTCTTGAGAAGTTTTTCGACCGTTTCATCCGGATTTTTGACGAAAGGTTGCCCCAGCAGCGCCACTTCGGCAAGGTACTTGGCAATACGCCCGTCGACCATTTTAGCCACGATGTTATCCGGTTTTCCGCTTTCTTTCGCCTGCGCCGAATAAATCTGACGTTCTTTCGCAATCAGTTCTTCCGGAACCTGCGCGCTTGAGACGCACACCGGCTTGCTGGCCGCGATGTGCATCGCAAGGTCCTTACCGAGTTGTTCGTCACCGCCCTCGTAATCGATCAACACGCCAATTTTCGTGCCGTGCAGATAATACGCAAGCCGGCCGGCCGCCGCGACACGCACGTAGCGCCGGATACTGATGTTTTCTCCCAGTTTCATGACCAGCCCCTGGCGTACAACCTCCACGGTCTGGTTGTCATTGCCGGTAATACTCGCGAGCGTGTCCAGTCCTGCGGGATTTGCGCTGGAAACCGCTTCCGCCACCTGTTTTACGAAGCCGGTGAAATTGCCATCCTTGGCGACAAAGTCCGTTTCACAGTTGACCTCTACCAACGCACCGCATTTTGCATCAGCGCTGAAGTATATGCCGACAGCGCCTTCCGCCGCAATGCGTCCGGCAACCTTGCTGGCTTTGGCGCCGCTCTTGATACGCAGCAGTTCCTCGGCCTTCTTCAAGTCGCCGCCGACTTCTGTAAGCGCCTTTTTGCATTCCATCATGCCGAGACCGGTCGTCTCGCGCAATTCCTTTACCATACCTGCGGTGATTTCCGCCATTTCGACCTCGATTGCTGGTTCTGTTCATACCCCCATCAAAAAAAGGGGCTGACGCCCCTTTTTTTTGATGGGGGTAACCGTCTTACTTGGCCGGCGCCGCTTCGGCGCCGTCTTCAACTTCGATGAATTCCTCGTCGCTGATTATCTCCTGAATCACCTGATTGCGACCTTCCAGTACCGCGTCAGCCATGCCCCGCGCATACAGGCGGATGGCACGGCTCGAATCGTCATTGCCCGGAATAACGTAATCGACGCCTTCCGGATTGTGATTGGTATCGACAACCGCGATGATGGGGATGCCCAGTTTTTTCGCCTCTGCGATAGAGCCTTTGTGATAGCCGACATCGATCACGAACAAGGCGTCCGGCAGTCCGTTCATATCCTTGATCCCGCCCAGGCTACGATCGAGTTTTTCCATCTCGCGCTGATAGTTCAAAGCTTCCTTCTTGGCGAGCTTGTTAATCGAGCCGTCCTCGACCATTGCTTCCATGTCCTTGAGGCGCTTGATCGACAGTTTCACGGTCTTGTAATTGGTCAGCATCCCCCCCAACCAGCGATGATCCACGTAAGGGGACATGCTCCGCTGCGCTTCTTCCTTGACGATCTCGCGCGCCTGCCGCTTGGTGCCGACAAACATGATGACCCCTTTATTTGCAGTCAACTGACGCACGAATTTCAACGCATCCTGATAAAGCGCCAGCGTCTTTTCGAGGTTGATGATGTGTATCTTGCTACGGTGGCCGAATATGTATTGGGCCATTTTCGGGTGCCAGTAGCGGGTTTGGTGTCCGAAATGGACCCCGCATTCCAGCATTTCGCGCATGCTAGTTGCCATAAAATCTCCAGTTAGGGTTAAGCCTCCATCCGCCGATGTAAACTCGTCGCCGAGCACCCTGACTATCGCGGATGTATGAGTTTATGGCCGAGAAAAGCTTCTCGACCATTTGAGAATTGTATCATATTTAATGATTTTTGATAATTTTCCCCAGGCATCAATCGGCTGCATTACGTGCAATCCGCTGGCGTGGAGGTGATGTGGCCAGTGTAAACGCCACCGCGTACCGCGATCGCTTACGCACCGTCCATTTGATGCTTATCGTGTCCGCGCCGCGTGGGCTGTCGAAAAGTGGAATAAAATCTGCATCTTCTCCAACAATAGCGGACAGCCCATCGTGTATCGTCGCCCTCCTTCCATGAGCGTCGCCCCCAAGACCGCCGATGAAATCGCCAAGATGCGCGTGGCCGGCCGTCTCGCATCGGAAGTCCTCGACTTCGTCACGCCACATATCAAGCCGGGGATTACCACCGAGGATATCGACAGGATATGCCATGAATACATGGTCAACGTGCAACAGACCATACCGGCGCCGCTGAATTATGCGCCGCCCGGCTACACCCCCTACCCCAAGTCCATCTGCACGTCCGTCAATCATGTAGTCTGCCATGGCGTTCCTGGCGACAAGAAACTCAAATCCGGCGATATCGTCAATGTCGACATAACCGTCATCAAGGATGGTTTTCATGGCGACACCAGCCGCATGTTTTATGTGGGCCAGCCGTCGGTTCAGGCGCGCAGATTGTGCGAAATCACCTACGACTGCATGTGGCACGGCATAGCCCGCGTGCGTCCCGGCGTGCAACTCGGAGATATCGGCTGCGCTATACAACGACACGCCGAGGAAAAGGGCTGCAGCGTCGTGCGCGAATTTTGTGGTCACGGCATAGGCCGCAAGTTTCATGAGGAACCCCAGGTATTGCATTACGGGAGACCCGGCACGGGCCTGACCCTGATGGATGGGATGACCTTTACGATAGAGCCCATGATCAATGCCGGACGGGCCGAAATTCGCGGCCTGGCGGACGGATGGACCATAGTCACCAAGGATCACAGTTTGTCCGCGCAATGGGAGCACACGGTGCTGGTCACAGCCGATGGATTTGATGTCCTGACGGTATCCGCAGGAACCCCCGCCCGGCCCGACTTTGTGGCTCGACCGCATGGCTAACATTGGACTGGGGTCCGGCGCGAACGTCGCGCCGCCTCAGTCACAAACCGTACGCTGGAAGCAAAAGCTGGCCGAGCAGCGCGTCCAGTTGCAACGACGTTACCTGGAAAGTAAGTCCGCCCCCGCGCTACTGCGCACGCATCGCGCGCTGATAGACAGCCAACTGAAGGCCGTGTGGCAGCACATCAAAATGCCGCCCCTCATTACGCTGGTGGCGGTAGGAGGTTATGGTCGAGGTCAGCTTTTCCCCTATTCCGACGTCGACCTGCTGGTACTGTTGCCCGGCGCCGCGGATGCGGACCTGACCGGCAAGCTCGAGCAGTTCATCGGCATGCTTTGGGACATAGGTTTGGAAGTGGGGCCGAGCGTAAGAACGATAGACGAATGCATAGCGCTTTCAGCGCGCGACGTTACCGTGCAAACCAATCTGCTGGAAGCACGCTTTCTGTATGGTAACCAGAAACTGTATTCCCGCTTTGACAAGGAGTTCCTGCGTCATCTCGATCCGAAACAATTTTACAAGGCAAAACAGCTGGAACAGGAACAACGCCACGCGCGCTACCATGATACCAATCTCGAACCGAATCTCAAGGAAGTCGCAGGTGGGTTGCGCGATTTGCACAACATACTGTGGATCAGCAAGGCCGCGGGCATCGGATTGAAGTGGTCCGATCTGTCCCGCCGTGAAGTCATTACCAGGCGCGAGGCCACGCTGCTCACCAAGAACGAATCGTTTCTGCAGAATCTACGCATCCGGCTCCACTATCTCGCGCGGCGGCGCGAGGAGCGCCTGGTGTTCGACGTGCAAACCGAGCTCGCCGGGCTTATGGGGTTTCGGGACACGGCGCACCGCCGAGCGAGCGAGCATTTGATGCAGCGTTTCTATCGCACAGCCATAGAAATCGGCCAGTTAAACACGATAGTTCTGCAAAACCTGCGCAATTTGATATATCCAACGCGCCAACGAGCTGTTCAGCCGTTGAACGAGCGGTTCCACATACGAAATGAACTTCTGGAGGCGTGCGACGAAACGCTGTTTCGCCGTGATCCCGGCGCCATGCTGGAAGCGTTTGTCCTGTTACAGCAACACCATCAACTCAAAGGCATGACGGCTGAAACGCTGCGCGCGTTGTGGCGCGCAAGCAATCAAATCAACCCGGCGTTCAGGCGGAATCCCGCCCATCGTGAACTTTTCATGAGTATCCTGCGCAGCCCGACGCGCGTTATCAACGCATTACATCAGATGAACGATTACAGCGTGCTCGGTCATTACATACCGGCGTTCGGCCGTATCGTAGGCCAAATGCAGCATGATCTGTTTCACGTCTACACCGTAGACGAACACATCCTCAAGGTCATACGCAACCTGTGCCGCTTTACGGTCCCCGAACTCGCGCACGAATTTCCACTGTGCAGCCGCATCATGAGCGACTTCGACAAACCCGAACTGCTCTACGTGGCAGGGCTATTCCATGACATCGCCAAGGGACGCGGCGGCGACCACTCCGTGCTGGGAAAAAGCGATGCACTGCGATTCTGCCGTGACCACGGTCTCGCATCAAGCGACGCCGAGCTCGTCGCCTGGTTGGTGGAAAATCACCTCGTCATGTCCGCGACCGCGCAAAAGCAGGACTTGACTGATCCGGAAATCATCGCCAGCTTTGCGTCACGGGTCGGTGACGAGCGGCATCTGGTCGCGCTCTATCTACTCACCGTCGCCGACATACGCGGCACCAGCCCCAAGGTATGGAACGCATGGAAAGGCAAACTACTGGAAGACCTGTTCATGCTGACGCGCCGGCATCTGAGCGGCGACCAGCATTCCATTGCAAGCAGCCTGCAACAGCGTCAGGAAGCGGCAAAGGCAAAACTCAGGCTCTATGACATTGAGGAGCAGGTGCTGGAGAGATTCTGGACGCAGCTGGATGTCGCCTATTTTCTGCGCCACGACGTCGATGAGATCGCATGGCATGCGCGGCTGCTGTACTTTCGCGTCGACACGGCTGTTCCAGTCGTCAAGGCGCGGTTTTCACCCGCCGGCGAAGGACTGCAGGTTACGATATACGTACGCGACCAGAAAGACTTGTTCGCGCGCATTTGCAACTTTTTCGAACGTATCAATCATTCCATCGTTGAAGCCAAGATATACACCACCCGTCATGGGTATGCGCTCGACAGCTTTCAGATACTCGACGCCGGCGGCAAACGCCAACAGGACAGTGAGTTGATCAACCACATAGAAACCGACCTCGTCCGCCGCCTGTTGATCCCGACCGTTATCGAACCGGCATCCGACGGACGTGTCAGCCGGCAACTCAGGCACTTCCCGATCTCGCCCGAAATCAGCATAGAGTCCGACGAGCGCGGCGCCTACAAGGTCATGCAAATCCTCGCCGGCGACCGTCCCGGTTTGCTTTCCCGAGTGGCGCGTACGCTGATCCAGTATGGGATCAACCTGCACACTGCCAAAATCAATACACTGGGTGATCGCGCCGAGGACGTATTCCTGATCAACGGCGAGGCGCTCAATTCACCCCAAACATTACTCCAATTCGAACACGACCTGACGCGGCAGTTGCAAACCTAGGCGTGTTCGTGCCCATGAATGCTGCTGTCAGCATAGGTCGTCCGTTCGGTCTGTTTGTAATCGGGCCGATTGAAGCCCTTTAAACACGGAGGATGACGAACCTTGGCCGATGCCGCGGTGGAACAACTGGTCGATTATGTTACTTCGGGTGCGGCTACGGACCTGAGCTGTGCCGTCATACACCAGGCGAAACGGCGTGTGATAGACACCATGGGGTGCGCCCTTGCCGCGGTGGACGCGCCGCCGGCACGGATTGCGCGTGAATTGGCAATACCTGTTTGCGATGCATTCACGGCACGCGTGATAGGCGATCTTGCGCGTACGACACCGGATCTGGCTGCCTTCGCAAACGGCGTCATGGTCCGATATCTGGACATGAACGACGACAGCGGATTGCCCGGCAGCGGCGCCCACCCGTCCGATAATTTCCCGGCGGTGCTTGCCGTGGCCGAAGCTATGGGCGCCAGCGGGATAGACTTCATCCGCGCACTGACCATAAGCTACCAGGTCCAATGCCGCATCGTCGATAGCGCGCCGTTCAACCTGCGCGGCTGGGATCAGCCGATCGCGGGCGGTATTGCCGCGGCAGCCGCTTGCGGCAAACTGCTGAACCTGACTCGAGATCAGCTGCGCGAAGCGGTTGCCCTGGCGCTCACGCCCAGCTTTTCGTCCTATCAAACCCGCATAGGTGATATTTCAATGTGGAAAGCCTGTGCCGGCGCGCACGGCGCACGACAGGGCGTTTTCGCCGCCGTGCTGGCGGCCAAGGGCATGACCGGGCCTGCCGATCCGATCAGCGGCAAATTCGGGCTATGGGCGTTGACGACAGGAGAAATGCGGCAGATTAGACCTTATGTATCAAATACTGAACGTTTGTTTATCACCCGCACGGTCATCAAAAAACATCCAGTCAGAAACGCCGGACAACTGATGGTGGATACCGCACTCGATCTGCATGACAAGCTCGCCAGGCGCAATATCACGGCATTGCGTATCCGCACTTTTCGGTCCGCATTCAAAAGTAAGGACGTCGAATGCCCACAGGCGTGGGCCGCGACCAGTCGCGAAACAGCGGACCATTCGGTATTGTTCGCGGTTGCCGCGACCTTGCTTGATGGCAGCTTGACGCCGGACTCCTATGACCGGCGGCGCTACCTAGACCACGATATCCATGGGCTCATCAAGAACACCCGACTGGACATTGATAATGCATTTGACCGTGATTATGAAATCGGGGTGCGCAATTGCGCGATGCAAGCGACGCTCAGTGGTGGCGCAAGCGTGGCATCGCATTTAAAATTGACCGCCGAGGACATGGCAAGCGGACCGAGCGACGCCGACATCGAGAGCAAATTTAACCGTCTCACGCAACGCATGTTGCGTCCACTGCAACAACGCGCACTTCTTGACGTTTTGTGGAACCTGGAAAACGTCGAGAACGTGGAGATTTTATTGGACCATACGGGAGTGCACTAGCATGGCAGATCTGGAAGCCAATTATGAAGTTGTGGTCGTCGGAGCCGGCAATGCAGGACTGGCGGCAGCCATATCGGCGGCTGAAAACGGCGCGAAGGTTGCCATGCTGGAAAAAGCCCCCAAGGATTTGCGCGGCGGCAACACCTACTTCACCACCGACTACCGGTTCGGTTGGAACTCGCTCGACGAAGACATCATTCCGCTGATACCGAACATTTCCGCCGACGCCATCGCGCAGATGCGCGAGACCGTAAAGCCGTATACGCCGGAGCAGTTTTACGATGACGCAATGCGCATCAGCGGCGGCCGCTCGGACCCGGAACTGCTGCACACCATGGTCAGTGAGGCGCTGCCGGCCATGAAGTGGCTGCGCGCCATGGGCCATGAATGGTACGAGGACTACAAGTCGCCCGGAAAGAGCATGGTGGCGGACCTCAATGGCGGCGGTGCACGCCTTTCGGACCGTGGATTCGACATTGCCGCCGCCAGGGGTGTGGACATCCGTTATCAGAATGTCGCGATGGAACTGCTGCGTGGCGCGCGCGGCAATGTAGTCGGCGTAAAGGTGCTTACGCCGCAGGGATTCGTACGATTAAATGCCAAAGCGGTCATTCTCGCGTGCGGCGGATTTGAAGCCAATCCGGCGATGCGCGCCACCTACCTCGGAGCGGGCTGGGATACCGTCAAGATTCGCGGCGTGCCATTCAACACCGGCGATGGGCTGCGCATGGCGTGGGATATCGGCGCCCAGTCTTACGGGCAGCTCAGCGGTTGCCACGCCTCCGCCCAGGACATCAACCGTCCTCCCTATAGCGTGCGCATACAGCCGACCTGGGAGTACAACCGCTATTCTTACCCATGGTGCATCATGGTCAACAACAACTGCGAGCGCTTTATTGATGAAGGCTCGGATCTGCGTCCGTACACCTATGCCAAGATAGGCCGTGCCATGCTGAGCCAGCCGCAGGGCGTGGCTTTTCAGATCATGGACAACAAGATCGCCCCCTTGCTGCATCGCTACGTCAATCCCACCGGGGCCAAGGCCGATACGCTGGAAAAACTGGCGCAAATGCTGGGACTGGACCCCGTCGCGCTGGTGCGCACGGTCCAGGAATACAACCAAGCGGTCCAGCCCGGCGATTTCAATCACCGCATACTCGACGGCAAACGCACGCAGGGTCTGCGAGTGAACAAGTCGAACTGGTCGCAGCTCATCGATACGCCGCCGTATCACGGTTACGGCGTATGTTGCGGCATTACGTTCACGTTTGGAGGACTGCGTATCAACACCGAGGCTGAGGTTCTGAGCACGTGGGAAGCCGCCATTCCAGGACTGTACGCGTGCGGCGAAATCGTCGGCGGCCTGTTCTACGATAACTACCCGGGAGGATCGGGATTGACTCAAGGCGCGGTTTTCGGACGCAAGGCTGGGCGCAATGCGGCGCGGCTGGTACGCGGCTGAGACAGATCCGACCCGCGCACCTTTCTATCATCGGAGGCAAGCATGACACGCGTGGTTCGTATGATACTGGCGACGGCTTTAGCGATACTGAACGCCACCGCCTGGTCACAGAGTTATCCGAGCAAGACTATACGTTTGATCACGTCTGAGCCGGGCGGCGCCGGCGACTTTTCCGCGCGCATCATGGCACAGGGCCTGAGCGCCGGGCTGGGCTCCACGGTGGTTGAAAATCGTGGCGGCACCGGCGTTATTGCAGCGGAACTGGTGGCGAAATCACCGCCGGACGGACATACGCTACTGTCCTATGGCAGCAACATCTGGCTGATCCCCTTCCTCGAAGACAACGTGCCATACGACCCGGTGCGGGATTTTGCACCGGTCACGCTGGCGATGAGATCTCCCTGTTTGATCGTCGTCCATCCGTCACTGCCTGTACATAGTGTGCGCGAGTTAGTTGCATTGGCCAAGGCGCGCCCCGGAGAACTCAATTACGCAGCGGGAGGAACGGGCGGCACGCCGCATATCGCCGCCGAGCTGTTCAAAAGCATGGCCGGGGTCAATATCGTGCGTATCCCTTACAAGGGCACCGGCCCGGCGGTCAACAGCCTGGTCGGCGGCCATGTGCAACTGATGTTTCCCACGGCGTCGAGTGTCACCGCGCATCTAAGGTCGGGTCGGTTGCGTGCACTGGCGGTTACCACTGCCCAATCTTCGGTCCTGGCGCCAGGCTTGCCGACCGCCACCGCGTCGGGCCTGCCGGGCTACGAAGCTTCCTCAATACAAGTCCTGTTTACGCCTGCCGGTACTCCGTCTCCCATCATCGCGCGGCTCAATCAGGAAGTCGCGCGCCACTTGTCCTTGCCCGAGACGCGGGAAAAACTGCTGAACTCAGGTGTCGAGTCAGTTGCCAGTTCGCCCGAGGTACTGTCTGCGACCATAAAATCGGAAATGAGCAGACTGGGAAAACTGATCAAGGATACCGGCATGAAGGGGCAGTAAGCGCGCGCCGCCCCCTATTCGACGACCTGCTTGGTAACGGCCCGCGAATCGCCGAAACACGGCACATAGACCGAATGCGTGCCTGGTCCGCCGGCGACGATGATGCCCATAGTCTCCGCACTGGACGAGATTGGAATCATGGAGTCCGGACCTATTTCGCCGAGCTCGGCGGAGCGCGCGGTGTTGATGCGCACCAGATCTCGCGCCGCCATTTCGCGTCCTGCCAGCTTGGACCCTTCCCATAGCCTGCGTTTTACTTCTGCCTTGGTGTATCCGCTTTTCTTCAAAATCTCTGCGTGCTCCGGACTCAACGCGAGCCACGGCTCGCCGGCAATCCAGTAGTCGTTGCTGGGGGGATACGCCATCGATCGCGCAATGACGCGCAACAGCTCGTCTCCATCCTTGGTATGAGTGTTCATGTTCAGGGTGCCGCCGGCGGCGACGACTGTGACAGTACTGGCCTCGGGCGCAAACCCGCGTTCGACGTGCAATGCTTCCCACGGGCTGTCGCCTTCATTTTCCGCACAGCAGAACGAGTATTTTCCCGGCTGTCCCTGTGTGGAGCGATCCATTTCCGCCGGCAATGCACCGCCGACGTTTTGCAGTATGAGTCGCAGTGCGCGTCCCAGCGCGCCGTTGGCCCGCGTTCCCTGTCCCAGGCAATTAAACGTCCCGTTAATCTGCAGCCGCTGCGCCACGGGCCCGTTGACGATGATCCACACCGCCGCCGGATGTGTGGTGCACTGGATAGCCTGCAGATTAAACCCCTTTTCCGCAACGGCCTCGACGGCGGCGACCAGCACCGGCAGCAGCGCATCAGGGCATCCCGCCATGACGGCATTGATCGCAATCCGCTCTACGGTGGCCGCGCCGAATGCCGGTGCCAGTATCGCCACGACGTCATCAGGTGAGCGTCGACTGTGCTTCAACATGCGTAATACGCGTTCCTCGGTGGGCGGAATGATAGGCAGCCCGTCGGTCCAACGGCGCTCGTGATACATCTCGTTGATGGCATCCAGATCATCCAGCGCTTCGAACAGTACGGCGCGCCTGCGCGTTGTTCCAGCCGCGCCACCGGTAGTTGAGCTATTGGTCATTTATTTTGATGGGCTTACGTTAACCAACGAGGCGCTCGATTTCATCCATGCACGGCGCGGCCATTTTATTGACCTCGTCGCGGCTGCATGCTCCGAACGGATGTGAAATGACCGCAATCGGCAAATCCGGGTAGCCCAGCGCTTTCGCCTGGGCATGACCGAGATTGGTAAAAGCAGACGAACATATGGTGATAGCGGCACGTCCATGCTTTGCAACGGCTATGCTGTCGTGGACACTCCACGACGTGCAACCGCCTCAATCGCCAGAGCCGCAGATGACCAAATCGCATTGCGCCGCCAGTTCTTCTATGACGGCATCCGAAGCCGGCATGGATGCACCGCGTTTGCGCCTTACGATTATGGTATTCACGCCGTGCCGCGCCTTGAGGAGCGCCGACAGGTCTTCCACCAGAAACGAGAAATTGGTCTTGGCGTTGTCTATGAAGCCGACAGCCTTGCCAGTCAAGCCCCCCAGCGCATGCCACAACTTTTCCGACTCGCGTTCACACGGGGCGGTGGGGTCATACAGCAGTACGGATCCTGTCATGGTTGATACCTTTCATTTGAATTTCATGTAGGGCGG
>CANJQI010000022.1 GCA_947476215.1 Betaproteobacteria bacterium | reverse complement strand
GTCGTCGGCAGTTCGCCGCAGGAGTTTGCGGCCAAGATCAGGGCCGAGATCGCCAGCATGGGCAAGGTAATCAAGGATGCTGGCATTCGGGACGAATAGCGACAGCATAAATAGACAGCAATACGCTTCGTCATCGATTCAGCATTGAGTAATTCTCGGAAACCCCGAAAGCCGAAACGGGCGAGCCACGATAACCAGGATGACGGGACACCCACATATCCCCCTGATCCGAGCAAACCCCATGATGTTGATTAATCCAGCCGGATACCCGCTTCCCTGATTACTTTTCCCATTTTGGCCAACTCGGAATTGACTGTAGCCGCGAACTGCTCAGGAGAACTGCCGACAACTTCCATGCCGGCCGTGAAGAATCTATCCTTCGCGTCGCTGACGTTCAGACTGCGCACGATTTCTCGATTGAGACGAGTCACAACCGGCGCCGGCGTTGCGGAAGGCGCAAAGAATCCAAAAAATGAAGCGGCCTCAAATCCGGGCAGGCCTGCCGCTGCAACAGTGGTCAGGCCCGGCGTCAATAATGACGGCTGCGCGCTGGTCACGGCCAGCGCCCGCAACTTTTCGGATTTGACATGGTGGTCGACCGAAGCCACCGTCACAAACATCATTTGCGTCTCTCCTGCGAGCAGATCGGTTACCGCGCGCCCAAACGATGTGTAGGGAATACGCGTGATTCGGACTCCGGCCATGGCCTTGAACAATTCCGCAGCGAGATGATTGGCTGCACCCGTCGAACCAGCTGCGTAGTTGAGTTCTCCCGGCCTGGCCTTGGACAATGCGATCAGATCCTTGACCGAGCGAGCCGCCACGCCGGGGTGCACGACCAGAATATTGGGCGCCCTCACCGCCAGCGTGATTGGAACAAAATCCTTGACCGGATCGTAGGGCACTTTCTGCATGAGCGGCGACAGCCAGAATGGACTGCCGTAGCAGAGCAGCGTATGGCCGTCGGCCGGGGCTTTGGCGACGATTTCACCGGGCACAACACCGCTGGACCGGTTGTCCACGATCACAGGCTGTCCGATCGAGCCTGCCAGCGATTGACTGACGAGCCGGGCGACAAAGTCGTTGCCACCGCCCAGACCGGGAGTGACGATGCGCAGCGGTTTGCTCGGGAAGTCCTGACCGCACGCAGAGCCCGCATGCAACCCCGTCATGCCCATCGATGCCATCCATGCCGTGCAAATTCCGCTCCGCATGATCACGCGCCTGAAACGATACAGAGCCGCTTTGGCGTGGTTAATCGGCGCGTATGCCCGCATCCCTGATCACCTTGCCCATACGCGCCATTTCGGCTTTTACCATTGCGCCCAGCTGTTGCGGCGAGCTGCCCGTCGGTTCCAGCCCTGCGCTGAAAAATTTTTCCCTGAGATCGGCCTGAGTCAATGCTGCAGTTGTGTCCCGATTCATGCGCGTGATAATCGCAGCAGGTGTGCCAGCCGACGCGAACATCCCGAATATCGACACGGCCTCGTACCCGTGCAATCCCGAGGCCGCAACGGTGGGCAATCCCGGAATCAGCGCCGATGGTTCTGCGCTCGTGACCGCCAGCGCGCGCAGCCGCCCCGCCTTCACATGCGCCGACATCGACCCCAGGGTCGCAAAGATTACCTGCACCTGCCCGCTGATCAAATCCGCAGTCGCCGTCGCGGTGGTCTTGTAGGACACACGCACAATATTCACCGCGGCCATGGACTTGAACAACTCGGCGCCCAGATGGTTGGATGAACCGGTGGTGATCGAGGCATAGTTGAGTTCCCCCGGCTTCGATCTCGCCAGAGCTATCAGGTCTTTAACCGTATGCGCGGCCACCGTCGGATTCACCACGAGCAGATTGGGAGATCGGGCAGCCAGCCCGACTGGCGCCAGGTCCCTGATCGGGTCATAAGAAGCGTGGCCGCGCAGATACGGCGTCAACCAGATCACGCTGCCGTGCAAGATATACGTGTACCCGTCGGGTGACGCCCTGACGACGATCTCGACGCCCAAGGTTCCGTTGCGATTGTCGACCACGATAGTCTGGCCCAGACTCGCGGCCAGCGCCGGCGAAATCAATCGCGTTAAAAAATCGCCGCCGCCCCCGGACGAAGTTGTTACTATTCGAATCGGTTTGGTTGGGTAGCTCTGGCAATAGCCATGATTCAAGCATGATGTCATCATGCCGATGGAAATTATCCCCGTCACATTGCGCAGCATGGCTATTGCGATTCACGCCGGTGCTTGCTTCGCAGCATGCGTCAATATCCCGAGAAAACCGAAATTGCCGCCAATCGGCAGCCGCATTCCTGATCAACGTTTTGCAGTCCGGCATCAGGCGTTCAAAATCGCAATTTTAGGTATCCCCAGAATCGGAAACCACAAAAAGCAGACCCCGCCTAGCGGGGTCTGCTTTGCGAATGAAAATCAGGACTATGCGGATTTCGATTTGCGGCGACGAGCCGCAAACCCGAGCAGGCCCAGTCCCGCCAGCAGCATCGCATAAGTTTCCGGCTCGGGCATATGAGTTGCCATGTAAAGCTGATCCTGGTGATTACCGGAAAACGAGTAATTCCCAAGCGTTCCCATGCGCGTATCCCACAGGTTCAACACCCTCACCTTGGGGTTGGCAAACCCACCAATAGCGTTCGCGATTGCCGCGCCCTTAAAAGCAATCGCGTTGGTGTCGCCGGTCAGGAACGACAGCGGCTTCTCGTTTTCAAGGAACCATATGGCTTTTTGCAGCGAATTCGCATCCGCGTCGTTGGGAGTGACGAAATTGAATCCCGCAAGCGTATGGTTCACGAACTGCGTATAGAGCCACGCCGTCGCATTGCTGAGCGGATCATAGGCGGCAGTGCCGCCGACATCGCCCGCATAGGTACCGAGGGAACCAGCGCCACCGCTGATCGCACGGTCGTTAACATCGACATAGTAGGCAGTACCCAGGGAAATATGCTCGGGAAACTCCATGCAGAACGTGAGGAATGTGTCACCGGGCCCGTTAAGCACACTGACACCGGAGACTTTGAACTCACCACCGCCACTGGCGTGCCCATAAGTGCCAGCACCCCACTCCAGTTTAATCTTGTCGCCGTCGGTAAGATTCAATGCCGCTGCAGCAGCCGCCTGAGGCCCGCACATTGCTGCACCGACGAGCACCGCGCCCATGCCGCGCCAGATATTGGATTGTCCGATTGTCATTTGGTCTCCGGCCTAGTTGTAAAAATTTGAAGATGGATGGAGGCTACATACCGGAGAGCATTCTGTAAATAGCCCGTTTGGACTAACGAAGCATTGCGGGGAGTCCAGCAATACTCATATAAACTATTGTTATAAAACAAGTATTTAATCGATATGCAAGCATTCCTTTAAAGCGCTTTTTTTATGGGGCTTGCATATCGACCGCACTGCATTTCAGGAGTTATTCGCCTCGTATTCCGGCATCCCGAATGACCCTGCCCATGCGCGCCATTTCCGACTTGACGTAGGCCGCGAGCTCTTCCGGTGACGTGCCGACCGCCTCGATACCGGCATTGAAAAACTTTTCCCTGATATCCGCGCGTATCAGCACGCGCACGATCTCCTGATTGAGCCGGACAACGATCGCCTCGGGCGTTTTGGACGGCACGAACATGCCGTACGTCGACACCGATTCATACCCGGGCAGTCCCGTACCCGCCACCGTCGGCAGGCCCGGCGCCAGCGGCGACGGCTGCGCGCTGGTCACCGCCAGTGCGCGCAGCCTGCCTGATTTCACATGCGGCGCTGCCGCACTCACCACCGAGATCATCATCTGCACTTCACCGCTGATCAGGGAATTGAGTGCCTGCGCTGTGCCTTTGTATGGCACACGCACGATATTGATTCCGGCCATGGACTTGAACAATTCCGCGCCCAGACTGGACACGGAGCCTGGCGACGCGAGGGAAAAATTGAGTTGCCCGGGTTTGGATTTTGCCAATGCGATCAGTTCCCTGATATTCCTGACCGGCAGTGATGGATGCACGACCAACACATTGGGGATGCGCATCGCCAGTGTGATCGGTGCAAAATCCCGCACCGGATCCCACGGTGTGTTGTCGCGCATGAATGGCGTGAGCCAGGTGCTGGCAGCGTAGAGGAGCAGCGAGTAACCGTCGGGCGGCGCTTTGGCCACCGTTTCAATCGCGAATATGCCGCGGCTGTCGACGATTACCTGCCGTCCCAGACTCCTGGTCAGTTCGGGAGACATAACCCGCGCCGCGAAGTCGTTGCCGCCGCCCGGCTCGCCGGTAAAAATGCGTATCGGTTTGATCGGATAGTCCTGAGCGTACGCCGGCCCCACACCCGGAATCGACAGACTACATGACAACGCTACGAATCCAAGATTCCTCATGTGCGCTCCTGACTAACCGCAAATTCTCGTGGCAGGTCCATACTCCGGCACGATCTGTCGCCAGCTTAGCATGACGATTTGCGCTGCCATACCAATGTTATGATTCCATGATGCATCGCGCGCACAAACCGGCCATATCAACGCTCGAATACCAACCGCAAGACTACCCGAAACGGAGAAAACGAAATGTCACAAAAAGTGGTCTTGGCCGTGCCCGAAGCTCCGCCCCCACCGTTGACAACCCTGCCGCCGCTGCGCCCGCTGCATGCGCACGCACTTCGGCTCGGCGTACTCGACAACAGCAAGGGCAACGCCGACCACCTGCTGGCGATGATCGTTGAAGGCGTGCAAAGCGCCCTGCCGGTCGCGTCGGTGGTTTCGGTGCGCAAGCTTGGTGCCGGCATGCCCGCGCCGGACGATCTGCTCGACCGACTGACGCGTGAAGCCGACTGCGTCGTGTCAGCCATGGCAGATTGAGGAGGCTGCACGTCGTGGAGTGTCCACGACATGGCCGAGCTGCGCAAGCGCGGGCTGTTGACGGCAGTGGTGTGTTCGACGCAATTCGAGCGTCTGGGACGCACTCAGGCGCGGGTGCTGGGCGTGCCCGAGATGCCGCTGCTCATGATCACGCATCCTCTGGGCGGCATTTCCATCGAGCATGTTCAGGCACGTGCCGAGCAGGCGGTCGCCCAGTTTGTCGACGTTATCCGGGGACATCTGAAATGACCAGCGTCAGTGCTTTGCTTGAATCCGACGGCGCCAGCATCGAAGTAGACGACGATTGGGATACGATCAACAATCTTTATCTGCAGCGCGGATGGAGCGACGGCCTGCCTATCGTGCCGCCCACCACGCAGCGGCTGGAACAGATGCTCGCCTATTGCGACCGCCCGTGGGACCAGCCGGTGGCGCGGATTGCGCCGCGCTGGGGTGACGCCACGCCGCTCAGACTCGCGGCCAATGCCGTAATGGCGGGTTGCCGGCCGGAGTATTTCCCGATTCTCATGCTTGCCATCGAGGCAATGTGCGAAGAGCAATTCAATTTATACGGCATACAGGCGACCACCCATCCTTGCGCACCGCTGGTCATCGTCAACGGCCCGATCGTACAAGAACTGGGCATCAACGCCGGCCACAATGCCTTTGGGCCCGGCTGGCAGAGCAATGCCACGATAGGACGGGCAATTCGTCTTGCGCTCATCAACATCGGCGGTGCGATCCCGGGAACCGGCGATATGTCCACGTTTGGCTCCCCCGCCAAATACAGTTTTCTGGTGGCCGAAAACGAAGCTGCAAGTCCGTGGCAGCCGCTGCACGTCGAACGCGGTTTCCCCGCGCACGCCAGTACCGTCACGATCGTCGGCGCGGAAAATCCGCATAACGTGAACGATCACGAGAGCCTGTCCGGCCTCGGCGTGCTCAAAATGATCGCGGGAACGGTCGCCATCACGGGTTCCAACAATGCATCGGCAATCAGCATGCCGACCTCAGGCGAGGCGTTGATCGTGTTTGGGCCTGAGCTCGCTGCCACGGTCGCCGGAGACGGCTATTCGAAGGCCGACGTCAAACGTTTCCTGTTCGAGCATGCGCGGATTCCGCTGGGCAGCTTCTCGGACGAGAACATTCAGCGCAGACTCAAAGTCCGATCACCCGAGCTGTACGCGCAGGCCGGGCCGAATGCCATGGTGGCTGCGGCCGAACGTGCCGAAGATTTCATGATTGCCGTCATCGGCGGCGCAGGCAAGCACGCGGCTTTCCTGCCGACCTTTGGCACTACGCGTGCAGTAACACGCGCGCTCAAACGGCGCGACGGCGAGCTTGCAAGGTCCGTGCAGGAGCTACGTGTCTGATTGCGGCAACCGTCCATGAATGGACGGCAACGTCAGTTCGGCTGTATCCCGGCTTCCTGCGCTATCCGTGCATATTTTGCTGTTTCGGTTTTGACAAAAGCGCTGCATTCATCCGCGGCGACGCTCGCGGACAATTCCACGCCCTGTTTAAGATAATGGTCGCGCAAGTCCGGCTGTTGAACCGCACGCGCGATTTCGGCGTGCATACGCAGCACGATTTCCCGCGGTGTGCCCGCCGCGGCCAGCAGGGTGTTAAAAACCCCGAGTTCGTATCCGGACAAGCCTGCCTCGCCTATTGTGGGCATATCGGGAAATACGGGTGAACGCTTCGCGCTGGACACGCCCAAGCCCCTGACCTTGCCAGTCTGGATGTGCTGAATCGAAGTGTTCAACGTATCAAAGAGCATCGAAATCTGCCCGCCCAGCACGTCAACCAGCGCCGGTGCATTGCCCTTGTATGGCACATGCGTCATCCTGATTGCGGCCAGATGACTGAAGAGCTCCGTCGCGAAATGCGCGCCCGTGCCATTGCCAGCCGATCCATATGTCAATTCGTTGGGGCGGCGCTTTGCCAGCGAAATCAATTCCTTCACGGAACGAACCGGAATATGCGGGTTGATAACGAGAACGAAAGGAACCCGTGCAAGCAGGCTCACGCCCACGAAATCGCGGGTCACGTCATAGGAGATATTCCGCACGACAGTGGGCGCGGAAATCTGCGAGTTTGACGCCGCAAGATACGTATACCCATCCGGCGGCGCCTTCACCACGTATTCGACCCCCACGACACCGCTGGCGCTGGGACGGTTGTCCACGATGACCTGCTGCCCCAGTTGTTCCGTGAGCTTTTGCGCGATGCTGCGTGTCACGATGTCCTGCGTACCGCCGGCGGCCACCGGCACTACAACTCTCACCGTGCGCGACGGAAAACCCTGGGCAACAGCATATGCCGACAAACCTGCGCCGCACATGACGAGCAATAATGAAATTGTCCTTGCCGATGCTTTCATATGTCCTCCGTTCCCTTTCGAGCCCGCGATGCCCTGTCAGTCATCTTCAGATTCCTCCACGAACTGGCAGAAAGTAGCGCCGGTATCTGGTTTTGGAAAAGCCGCGTTCGCTCCCTTTGGCCGCCGATTTTTTTTAATTGTAGCGGATAGTCACGCTACCATTTAGCGTTCCCATTGGTGCAGTCCCGTGGTAACGGTTTGACCGAGGTAACGAAGCCGACTAACATGTCTGCTCAATCGCTCACTCGTGGACAAACAGCCTATACGATCTGCCTCCGGATTCGGTCGAATGCGTTTGTCTGCCGCTTTGCATGGTCTGTCCAATTTGCCGCACGTGGATTTCAAGATACCGATGATCTGGCGAAATATGAAATGCCCACGATGACACTGACCTTCAGAAGGATTCATCCTCATTTTGTCGCGGAAGCGAGCGCGATTGATTTGCACCAGCTTCACGACAGGCCAATACTGAATCAGATACGCGCCGGCATGGACGAATACGCCGTACTCGTATTCCACGATCAATCCTTCTCAAATGACGAGCAACTTGCATTCGCGCAGCGTTTTGACGGCTCTACACGCAAAGCGGGTGTATCGGCCATGATCGGCAAAGGTCGCTCCGGGTACGAGGGCCTGAGCGACATTTCCAATGTCAACGCGAAAGGCGAAATATGGTCGTCGGAAGACCGTAAACGCATGAGCAGAATGACAAACCGCTTGTGGCACACCGATCAGTCTTACGAGAAACCCAATGGCCGCTACTCGATGCTGCTGGCCAAAACCGTGCCGCCCGTCAGCGCCGATACGGAATATGCAGACATGCGCGCCGCCTACGATGCGCTCGATGACGAGACCAGGGTCAGGCTGGAAGGCCTGCAGGTCGTGCATAATCCGGTTCATACGCGGTCCATCCTGGGCGTCGAACTGTCGGCGAACGAAAAGGCACAAATCAAGGGCGCCGTGCATCCCCTGATCCGTACCATTCCCGGTTCAGGCAGACGCTCGTTGTACCTCGCGTCACACGCCTCGCACATCGTGGGATGGCCGATACCGGAAGGTCGCATGATGCTGATGGACCTGACCGAGCACGCCACCCAGCGTCAATTTGTGTACCAGCACGCATGGAAGGTGGGGGATTTCGTGATATGGGACAACCGCGCCACCATGCATCGCGGCCGCGCTTACGACGATATGAAATACAGACGCGAACTGGTGCGGGCGACCACCCTGGATGTCTAACTTTACTCGGCGCGTATGCCCAGTGTCTTGATCAGTTTGCTGTACGCATAATGTTGCTCCGATTTCCGGGACTGCGACAATATCGTCTGCCGCCCTATCCGCTGCTGCCCGTGATGACGACTTCGTCGCCTTCGACCCTGAATGCGTGATTGAAGCCGTCCGACGCCCAGTTCATGTAATTGACGATGGTATCGAATCGGGGATCGCCATTTGGCAGGATTTCAGGCCGGTACTGCTTGTCTATCATCATCGGCAGGAAGGAAACACGCTTGATGCCGCCCTTGGTCAATACTGCTTTGGCGATCAGCGACTTGGTGGCATCCTTGCCGTAGGGCATCAGCGGGTAATCGGGGTCGAGGTCGGTGTAATTGCGCAGTGAGCCATGGACCCACGCCGGCTCCTTCCAAGACCCGTGGGGATCCAGAGGGCGCTTGGTCATGCAGAACAGCCCCAGGCTGTAGAAAATTGCCTTGCCTTTATATACCTCGATACCCTTGGGCACATGCGTGTGATGCCCGACTATCATGTCGGCGCCGGCATCGATACACGCGTGCGCCACGGCCACCTGATAATCCGCGATGACTCTGGGTATCCAGATGACGCCCCAGTGAAATGCAACGATCACGATGTCAACCTGCCTGCGTAATGCCGCAATATCGTCCTTGATGCGCTGCATATCGTGCTCGTCCGGTTCGGTGCGAACACGCGTCAGTGTGAGCAATCCCTTGGGGTGGTAGTCGGTCTGTTCGTGTTGGGTGTGGTAGCGCAGGGGGGCAATGCCGACTTTGTCCGGCCCCGCCGTCCCGCCCTTGGGAATAAACGAACAGTAACCGAGGAAACCGACCCGTATGCCGCCGCGCTCCACGATCGCGGGTTGACATGCTTCATCGATGTTCTTGCCGGCACCGGTAACCTGGATGCCTTTCCCCTGCAGTAAAGCACGCGTGTCGAGCAGGGCTTCCGGCCCATGATCGTACATGTGATTGTTGGCGATGGTCAGCGCATCAAAACCACAATCGGTAAAGATTTTCGCCATATGGGGCGATGCGCAACCATGCACGTCCGCGCCGGGCGCCGCTTCGCGCAGCGAATACTGCCGCTCGCAGTTACCGAAACGAATGTCCGCCGCCGCGAATGTCGGACGCACCAATTCCGAGTAGCGCTCTATGGGTATGCCGTCTTCCGGACCATGAACCGGGCCGCAGTCTCCGGTGGCGAGGAGGGAAATTTCTTTATCGGAATTGGAATTTGACACTGCTCTTCCTTTTGTACTCATACCGGTTTATTTTTCACGTTTCATCGTGTCGCGCGTCAAGCGCGCGTCTCTTACGCCGCATTCAGCGTAAGCATGGGCGGAAGCTTGGCCATGTCGTCGAGCGTATCAATACTGCGCAAGACCTTGATGAGTTTTTCGCACCGCTCGGCCCCCATTACCACGCTGACCTGCGAACGAAACTTGGCGTCAATTTCGTCGCTGGTAAAACACGCGCCCGGCGATCCCTTGGCATTGATCACCAGTTCCTCATGAACGGTACCCGACGCGGTCTCGACTTTCACGCGCGCCGGAAAGCGCCCTTCATGCAGTTTGCCCAGCTCCGGCTCTTCCACCAGACGCACTCGCGACGCAAATGCCTTGATGCATGGATCGGTCAACGCCTGTTCGGTATATTCACGCGGGGTATTTCCACCTTTCAGGACCGTGAGCGCGAGCGAATACGAGGTGCTGAATTGCATGCCCAGCAGGTCATGCGGCGATGTGATCGCGGCATGGTCGTACGAGCGCGTCGGATAGCCTATTTCGATAGCCTTGATGTCGTCAGGTTTGAGCTTGTGCCTCGCCACCAGTGTGGTCAGTCCGTCGATGGCCGGATGTATGACGGCACAGCAGCAATACGGTTTGAACAACACCCGTTCTATCGTCCATAACCTTCCAAAATCCGCCACCAGCCGTTCGGTCCGGAAATTCGACGAAAAAATGCGCAGCAGCCCGCGCTTGCCTTCAAGAATTCCTTCGGGCCCCGTCATCCCGACCTGTGCAAGGCGCGCTGCCTGCATGCCGTTGCTGGCGGCGATCGCGCAGACGATGCGCTTCACAGAACCGCCGCCATGGTCATACTGCATCAGCCCTCCTGAAAAACTCCCGGCAATGGCTACCGCGTTACGTATGCCTTCGGTCCCCAAGCCCAGCAATCGCGCAACGCCTGCCGCCGCGCCGAACGGACCGCACGTCGAAGAAGGATGAGGGCCGCCGTGCTCCACGAGATCAGGCGACACCGACCAGCCTATGCGACCGCGCAGTTCGTAGGCGGCAACGAACGTGGTCAGAAAATCACGGCCCGACTTGTGTTCGCGCTCGGCAATCGCCATGAACGCGGGAATAAGCTCGGCGCCCGGATGCCCCAGGTACGGCGGATTTACATCATCGTATTCAAATGAATGGCCGAACGTACTGTTGATAAACGCCGCCGCGACCACGGGCAAACGGTCGCCATAGCCCACGACGGTCGCTTCAGGCGTGCCACCAGCGCTGCCATAGGCGTCGCGCACCTGCCTGCCCCATATTAGCTGCGAACTGCTGATTTCGCAGCCAAGCTGGTCGATGAGATTGTCGAGCGCCAGCGCTCGAACATGATCGGGGATATTCTCGTATTTGAATTCCGATACGAATCTTGCCAGTTCTCGTGTTTCATCCACCATTGCAGGGTTCCTCTTGTTAAACTGCCGAATATTGCGGTTTCCAGTCGGCGCACCGGTTTCTACACTTTACACTTGCATGGCTGCGATATTATGTTGGCGTTCCATACCGCGCAAGAGTGGTCGGAATCAAGTTTGCCAGTGCGCCCGATTCCTTTTACCATCTGGCTAAATATGTTAGATAGACTGTTTTCCCTGAACATTGCCAACGGGAACAAGGGGCGAGAGACTATCGCCAGTTTCGATCATCGCGATCCGATGCACATTATGACCGGAACATTGGCGTCACCGCATCGAATAATTGGAGAGGAGTCATGTAATGGCAGATGAATCGCGCGCGCTGGCAAAGTTCGCGGCAGAACTTACCTACGAACAAGTACCGCAGCACGTCAGGACACTGGCCATTGATCTCCTGGTCAACACCATCGGATGCGAAATAGGCGGTTCAGCACTGCCGTGGTCAAAGAGCGTGCACGCCGCTTATCGCCATGTTGGCAATCTTCCAGAAGCGACGGTCACCTGTTACGGTGACCGCCTGCCGGTTGCATCGGCAGCCTTCATAAATGCCACCTTCAGCCACGCTTTCGAGTATGACGACGGAACACCGCCGTATCATGGCCACCCCGGCAGCGAAATCATTCCTGCGCTGATGGCGGTCGCGGAGCGCGAACACGTATCCGGCCGCGAACTGCTGACGACATTGGTGGCGGCTTACGAATTGCGCGGACGCGTAGGCTGGGCGGTATCGCCGGAAATGAGCCGGCACGGAGCCCCTCACTATTCAAGCGGCTGCGGCGGATTCGGCGCGGCGATGGGCGTGGCGAGACTGCTGGGGATGGATTTCGAAGGCATTCATCATGCAATCGGCATCGCCGGCAGCTTTGCCGGCGGGCTCATGCAATACGATCAGGGCGGCGGCTCGGTCAAGCGCGTAGTATGCGCGATCGCGGCCAGCAGCGGAATTCAGTCAGCGTTCCTCGCCCAGTCGGGAATTACCGGCCCGGAGGGCATATTCGAGGGCAAACGCGGACTGTTGCGCATGTTTTCAACTGAATTCCGCCATGAAAGACTGACCGCGGACTTCGGAAAACTCTGGACCATAGAGCAAACATTGTTCAAGGCCTACAGTTGCTGCGGCATCATACACGCCGCGATCGATGCGATGCGCGGCATAGTCAACGATCACAAACTCAAAGCGGACGATATCGTATCGGTCGACGTGGGCTATCCGAGCGGCTTGCATGATCATGTGGGTATCACCGCGCCGCATGATCTGGCAGGCGCGCAATTCAGCACCTCGTACTCACTCGCCTTGACCGTATTGAAAGGCGGCAACTCGCCGGTGGAATATAAGACAGAGATACTGAGCGACCCGAGCATACGCGAATTCGCGTCGCGCATACGCGTCTACGAAGACGTGGACCTCAACAAGTTATGCGAGGGACGGGGCCGTTTCCCGGCGCGCGTCAAGGTCAGGACGCGATCAGGCGGTCAACACGAAAAACTCGTGCCGGACGCCAGGGGATCGGCCGAAGTCCCACTGAGCAGCGCGGAGATCGATGCCAAATTCTCCCTGCAGGCCGCGGACATCATGGGGAAAAAGCAGTCCGACCAGGTGTTGAGCGCGCTGCGTTCCATAGACAGCCTGGACGACACCGCGAAGCTCGCGTCCATGCTGATCGTAAGCAACAGGTAGTCACGCAATAATCTTCCATCACCAACCAGGAATATTGAAATGGCCAAAACGGATTTTGATGTCATCGTCGTAGGCGGCGGAAATGCCGCCATCTGCGCCGCGTTATCCGCGCGCGAACAGGGCGCGCGCGTTCTCATCATGGAGCGCGCCCCGGAAGAAGCACGCGGCGGCAACAGCAGCTACACCGCCGGCACCATACGCTTCGCCTATGACAGTCAGGAAGAAATCTACAAACTGGTCCCGGATCTGACGGCCGAGGAAAAAGCCAATACCGACTTCGGCACCTATACCGAAGAGCGCTATTTCGACGACCTGTACCGGGTCACCCAGTATCGTACCAACCCCGATCTGGCCGAAGTGTTGATCAAAAACAGCAATGCCGCCGTGCACTGGCTGCGCAAGCAGGGCGTGCGCCTGGTGCCGCGTTACGGCACGCATGCACCCAATATTGGCGGCAAGTTCAAGTTTTCATCGGGCTCCACGCTGGGCGCCGCCGGCGCCGGTCGCGGGCTGGTCGAGTCCCTTTATGCAGCGGTCAAGCGGGCCGGTGTCGACGTCTACTACAACGCGGCCGTCAAACGGCTTATCCATGACGACAGCGGCGTGCACGGTGTCGAGGCCCGCATAGATGGCAAGACGCGTCAACTGAGTTCATCCGCGGTCGTGTTGGCGTGCGGCGGCTTTCAGGCCAATGCCGAATGGCGCACGCGCTATCTGGGCTTCGGCTGGGACCTGGCCAAAGTACGCGGCACGCGTTACAACACGGGAGACGGCATACGCATGGCGCTGGAAATCGGCGCGCAGCCGTACGGCAACTGGTCGGGTGCGCATGCGGTGGGTTGGGATCTGAACGCGCCGCCGTATGGCGACATCAACGTCGGAGACGGATTCACCAAGAACAGCTATCACCGCGGCATCATCGTTAACTCCGAGGGCCGGCGATTCCTCGATGAGGGCGCCGATTTCAGAAACTTCACCTATGCCAAGTACGGCAAGATCATACTCGCGCAACCCGGGCAATTCGCGTGGCAGATATTCGATTCCAAGGTATTCGATCTGCTCGGCCCTCTCTACCATATGAAGCAGATGACCAAGGTCAGTGCCAACACGCTCGACGAGCTCGCTGACAAACTCGATGGGGTCAATAAGGAGCAGTTCCTGAAGACCATGGCTGAATACAACGCCGCCGTGCAGCAGGACGTTCCTTTCAACCCCAGCATCAAGGACGGTCGTGGCACCCAGGGTCTGGCCATTCCGAAATCCAACTGGGCGAATACCATCTGCGACGGTCCGTTCGAGGCCTATGCGGTGACCTGTGGCATCACGTTTACGTTCGGCGGACTGAGAATTTCGACCAAGGCCGAGATCATCGATGTCGAAGACCGTCCGATACCCGGGCTGTATGGCGCCGGCGAACTTGTCGGCGGCATTTTCTTCTTTAACTATCCTGGCGGTAGCGGACTGACCAATGGCACCGTTTTCGGCCGTATCGCCGGCACCAATGCCGCAGGTTACGGAAAGTAACCGGCGCTAACAACAAGACTTTCCCGCAAACACCAAGGACTTCGAAATGGACAAGGTTACGCTAGCAGCGGTCGCAGACGTCAGCACCGGCCACGCCCCTCCGGAACCGCTTGAGGGCAGTTTTGAACATGTAATTGCATCGCTCAACACGGCCGATATCCGTTTTGCGCAGTGCGAGCGGGTTTTCTCCGAACGCGGCAGCTGGCAGCAGCAAGCCGTGGCCTATCACGACAAGCTGCATCCGCGCCAGGCCAGCATGTTCAAGGCCGTGCCATTTGATGTGGTATCAATCGCATCCAATAACAGCGGTGACTGGGGACCCGACGCTGTTGAAGACACCGCCGACACTTTTCGCAAACTCGGTGTCGCGGCAATAGGCGCCGGACGCAACCTCGCGGAAGCGCGTAAACCGGCCATCCTCGAACGCAACGGCACACGCATCGCGTTCCTCGCCTATTTGTCCGTCTCTTTGCCGCAGTACTGGGCGACCGAATCACGTGCCGGCACCGCGCCCATGCGCGCCCACACCTACTACGAACCCTATGAATATCAGCCGGGCGCGCCAGCTCGCGTTGTAACAGTGCCTTATGCCGACGACCTGGCGAATCTGGTCGACGATGTGAAAAAAGCGAAACAGCAGGCCGACCTCGTATTCGTCTCGCTGCACTGGGGTGTGCACTTCCTGACGCGCCCTTGCGACTATCAACCCGTGGTTGCCCACGCCGCCATCGACGCTGGAGCATCGGCAATACTCGGACATCACGCCCACCAGCCGCAAGGCATCGAAATCTACAAGGACGGGGTGATCTTCTACAGCATGGGCAACTTCTCCGCCTACACGTCGGCGCCGGAAATCGCCAAGAAACGGCATTCTCGCTGCGCGCCCTATGGCGAGTATACCCATCAGGAGGTTTATACGATGGAACCTGATCCCGGCTTTGTGTTTGATTACAAACGCCATTACAAGGAAGGCGGGATCGCGTTTTTCGACATGGACCGCTCCGGCATAACACGCGTCTGCTATCAGCCTACGCTGATGAACGCCGCCGGCCAGCCCGAGATACTGAGCCCCGGCCATCCGCAGTTCGCGAAATCCCTGGAATATTTCAACTGGGCCGGCAAGTTCATCGATGGCGGCATCACGAACATCAAGGCCAGCGGCGACCGCTACGAAATTTTCAGACGCGCCGCGTCGTAGCCGAACGCGCCGTGGATAAGACGGCACAGGCGTTTGTCGACTTTGCAACGGACCTTTGTTACGACGATCTGACGCAAAAAGCGATACACGCGGTCAAGCGTAGCGTTGTCGATTCGATAGGATGTGCGATAGGCGCCTTCCATGCCGAGCCATTGCGTGCCATCCGCTCAATGGCCGCGCGAACCCGCTCTACCACGCCCGCAACCATCATGGGCACGGCGATCAGAACTTCGCCGGAAATGGCGGCGATCGCGAACGGCGCGATGATCCGCTATTCGGATTTCAGCGACGATTATTTTGGCGGCAGCGGCGACACCGGCCCGCATCCGAGCGACAACATCGGCGGATTGTTTGCCGCCGCTGAATCCGCGGGCAGGGACAGCAAGCGTCTGATGGTGGGCATTGCGATCGCTTACGAAGCATGCGGTCAACTGGTGGACAAGACCGCGCTGGGCGTGCGCGGATGGGACTATCCCGTGTTCCACGCCATCGCCACCGCGCTGGGCGCGGGAAATATTCTGGGATTGTCGGGGACACAAATGTCGGATGCACTCGCGCTCGCCATCGTCCCCAACATCTGCCTCAATCAATCGCGCAGCGGCGATCTGTCCATCTGGAAAGGCTTGCGCGGACCCAATGGCAGCCGCAACGGTCTGTTCGCCGCCGAACTCGCCAGGGAAGGCATTACCGGCCCTGTCGATCCGTTCGAAGGCAAAGCCGGTTTCATGAAACAGCTCGGCAATACATTCGAACTCGGCCAATTCGCCGACCGGAGCACGGCTTTCAAGATCGAACGCACTTACTTCAAATGCCTGCCCATACGTTACACGGTTCAACTGCCGGTACTGATCGCCTTCAAGCTACGTGTTCAAGTGCAGCACGACGCTATCGAGTCGGTGTGCGTTTATCTCGAAAAGCGCTCCGTCGTGACGCGTACCGGCAAGCCGGAATACTGGGATCCGCAGACGGGCGAGACCGCCAATCACAGCTCGCCCTATCTGATCGCAGCGGCATTGATAGACGGCGAAATCACCCCTGCGACGTTTACGCCTCAACGCTATCGAAACGCCGATGTACTCGCCCTCACGCGGAAAATCCGCATCGAGGAAGACATGACGTTCACGGCCGCGTTCCCGCGCACCTTTCAGTGCCGCATAGCGGTTACGACGCGATCCGGCGGCAAAATCACCCTGCAGGAATCCAATCCCAGGGGACACCCGTCCAATCCCCTCAGCGACCAGGAGATCGAAGAAAAATTCCTGAAACAGACGGACCCCGTGCTACCCGGCCGGCAATCGCGCGCACTGCTCGACCAATTGTGGGCGCTTGAAAAAATTGACGATATCAGCCGGCTTTTTCCACTGATGCGGGTGCCGGCATCGCGACGGAAATACCCGGATTAAACTCTGTCCCCACGACCGTAGTAAAATGTCGTTGAATTTCTCAGCTCCACTGCGCACAACCTCGCAGCCGCTGTGACCCGCCGCGTTTCCCTCAACCCGTAAAAAGAAATCATCATGGATCCTATCGTCATCATCGGCAGCGGCCTCGCCGGCTATAACGTTGCGCGCGAATTGCGCAAGCTCGACAAGGAAATACCGCTGATGGTGATTTCGTCCGACAGCGGGCATTTTTATTCCAAGCCCATGCTGTCGAGCGCGTTGGGGTCGAAAAAAACGCCGGAAAGCATCCCGCTCAACGGCCCCGAGCAGATGTCGGGGCAGATCAACGGACCCGTGCGGGCACGCACGTATGTGACAAACCTAGATCCGGCGCAGCATATGGTGCGCATCGGTGAAGAGAGCGTGCGTTATTCCAAGCTGGTGCTGGCGCTGGGCGCCGACCAGCTACGCCTGCCATTCAAAGGCAGTGCCGCGGAACGCGTGCTGACGGTCAACGATCTGGACGATTACGCACAGTTTCGTAGCGCGATCAAGGACAAGCCCATGGTCGCGGTCATAGGCGCCGGACTGATAGGTTGTGAATTTGCGCACGACCTGAGCGCCGGCGGCCACAAGGCGGCGGTGATCGACATTGCGGCGTACCCGCTGTCGCGCCTGCTGACGCCCGAAGGTGGAGCAATGATGCAACGCAAGCTTACGGATCTAGGCGTCACCTGGCATTTGGGAACCAGCGTCGAAAGTCTGGACGCGGACCGCGAGCGCACGCGCGTTACGCTGACCAACGGCACGGTGTTCGATGCGGACGTGGTCATCTCCGCCATCGGATTGAGGCCGCGCGTCGCGCTCGCGCAGGCAGCCGGCATCAAAACCGGCATGGGCATTACCGTCAATCGCAACCTTGAGACCAGCGCAGCCGACGTGTATGCGCTGGGCGACTGCGCGGAAGTCGAAGGCCTGGTGTTACCGTACGTCATGCCCATCATGCACGCGGCGCGCGCGCTCGCTGCAACACTCGCCGGCAAACCGACGGCGGTCAGCTATCCCGCCATGCCGGTACTGGTGAAGACACCGGCATGCCCGACCATCGTGTCACCGCCCGCCGCGGGTGCAGCCGGCAAATGGGACGTAACGGCCACCGAAGAAGGCGTGAAAGCCTTGTTCTATGATGCGTCTGGAAAACTGCTGGGGTTCGCACTCAACGGCAAAGCGACCGAAGAACGCGCGGCGCTGGCCAAGCTGCTACCGCCGGTTCTTGCGTGAGGGCGTACACAGCGCCGTGAGACAAGATCTCTTGTCTCACGGTGTCGCAGCATCATCGAGTGAATTACATTGCGCCCGCACCTGGTGCAACTTCTAACGACTCGGCATACCTGACTCATTATTCTCTTGCGCGGGAAAGCGATGCAGGAACTGCCAACCAACCATCGTTTGCTGCTCGCCGCCAGGCCGACGGGTATCCCGGGCCCGGAAAATTTCGCTGCGGATACGGTGCCAGCCCGCGCGCCAGATGCGGGCGAAGTGCTGATGGAAACCACCTATCTTTCCATCGATCCGGCGATGCGCTCGTGGATGAGCGAAAAACCATTACAAAACAAAAACATATCGCTTGGCGAGGTCATGCGCGGCGGCGGCATCGCGCGCGTCATCGCGAGTCGTGCCGCGGGAATCGAACCCGGTGATCTGGTGCAGGCGCGTCTGGGCTGGCAAACCCACCCAACCCTGAATGGCCGCTATCTGCAGAAACTGGATCTGACCCTCGGCACGTCCGAGGACTGGATAGGTCCGCTCGGACTGAGTGCCGTTACCGCATATTTCGGCCTGCGCGACATCGGTGGCTTGCGGCGGCACGATCACGTACTGGTCTCGTCTGCCGCCGGCGGCGTGGGCCAGATCGCGGTGCAGATCGCGCGCATCGAAGGTTGCCGCGTAGTCGGCATTGCGGGCGGCGCAAGAAAATGCGCGTTCGTTGCAAATGAACTCGGCGCGCACGCGGTCATCGATTACAAGGCGGAAGAAAATCTGTCCGCGGCCATTGCCCGCGCCTGTCCGCACGGCATCGATCTATATTTCGACAATGTCGGCGGTCCCACGTTGGACGCGGCACTCGAACACCTGAGACCCGGTGCGCGCATCGTATTGTGCGGACGCATCTCCCAGACGCTCGCCGCGGAGTCCTATGGGGTGCGCAATCTGGGGCGACTGTCGGCGGCAAACGGCCGCATGCAAAGCTTTCTGGTATTCAACTACCATGATCGTTACGACGAGGCACGTATCTGGCTTGCAGCGCGACACCGGGACAGCAGTCTGCAACAAAAATTGCACGTGCTCGCCGGACTGCAACAGGCGCCCATAGCGCTCGGCATGTTGTTCCGCGGAGAAAACAACGGCAAACTGGTGATTCGGGTCAGCGATGACCTTGGGCCGCGTTAGCGTTCCTTTGCCCGCTCTCGAATAAAGCCCACAGCGATTTGGTGCAAGTCGGCGCACCTATCGCCGCGGATGCGCCCTACGCGCCGCAGTCAGGCAACCGTCACGCCACGGGCAAAGTCTGGCCCGTATCCGATGACTGCTTGACGGTATCGAGCAAGCTGTGCAGATCCACCGCGGTTTCAAATGTGGGCAGGCGGTTTTTCCCGGTGCGGATCGCGTCGGCGAACAACGCATACATCTGCCCGACGTTGAACGGATCGCCGCGCGGGAATTCGGGAGGCACGTATACGAAGCGCTCGGGTACCGCCAGATCCTTCAGTTCCTGGCTGCCCTGCGCACCTTGCACGCGCAACATTTCGCCCCGCTGCGACGAGATGTTTCCAGTCACGATCAGCGAGCCTTTGCGTCCGTAGATCTCCATCCGGTAACCGCTGCCCGCCCAGGGCACGGCGCCGACGTGGACCGACGCGATCGCACCGCTCACAAGCGGGCCCCTGACCATTACGTTGTCCGGCGACGTGACATCAACCATTTGTTTGGTGTCAGTCTCGTACCACTGCGGCGCCTGTATCGTAAGCATTCCGGACACACGTGTGAAGTTACCCAGCACGAAGCGCAGGGCGTCTATGACGTGCCCGGTGGCGATCGTCAGCGGATTCGCGCCCAGGCTGAAGTCGCGCTGCCAGGTGCGACTGGAGGGGCGCTCAAGCGCACCGTCACGCATGGTGGTGGCATTGCACGACAGCACCTCGCCGACATAGCCGGCCTCGATCAACTCCTTCATGTAGCACAACGCGGGACTGACGCGAGATTGCAGGCCGACGACGGCATGCACCCCCTTCGCCCGGGCCAGCGCCGTGAGTTCCCTAGCTTCGCCTATGGTACGGCCCAGCGGCCACTCAGTGTAAACGTGCTTGCCGGCGTCGATGGCGGCTTTGGTCGTCTCATAGTGAGACGGCACGCGCACCACTACCGCAACCGCGTCGATTTCCTTTGACACCACCATCGCCCGAAAATCGTGAAAGGCGAATTTGGCGCCGAACGCCTTGCGCGCCTCTTCCGCGCTTGCAGGCCGGGTCGTGCAGACAGCGGTCATCTCTACATCCGGGTGGGCACGCAGCGCCGGTAAGTGCGATTGCGAGGCCCAGTGCGAATTCAGGCTTGCTCCGATGAAACCCAGCCGTATTTTTTTTGCCATATGCATGCTCCTCTAACTTGCTATTGTCATAAACCTCAGCCACCCGGCTGCAATCAGGTCCACGGAACGTCCGGCACCTCAAGAAAGACGCGCCGCAACCCCGACGACCAGAACTGGCTGATCTCCGAAAAGTACTGATTCTTTTCGGCAAAACGTCGACGCATCGTTACACGCAACGCATCTTTTTCATAAGCCAGCATTTCGATGGGCGGGCCCACCGACAGGTTGCTGCGCATGGTGGAATTAATCGACACCATAAAACACTTGGCCACATCCTTGAGCGACGACTCGAAGGTGACGACGCGATCAATAATTGGCTTGCCGTATTTGGTTTCGCCGATCTGGAAAAAATTGGTGTCGCGACTGGATTCAATGAAATTTCCCTGCGGATAAATCAGGAACAGGCACTGTGCCTTGCCTTTGATCTGTCCGCCCAGAATGAAGGTGCATCCCGGGTCTATGTTCTGTTGTGTCAGCATGGGGCCGTCACGAGTGACCACTTCACGCATGGTTTCGCCGACCGTCGCCGCCACGTCATAGAGGCTGCTCAGCCCCATGATGCCCGTGGGGTTAACATGGCCATCGTCGCCCGCCATGCGCAATTTGAGCAGACTCACCACGCTCTGGGTGGATGCCAGATTGCCGGCGCACAACAAGACGATCATGCGCTCATCCGGCGCCTCTATGACCGTCATCTTGCTGAATATGCCCAACTGGTCCACACCCGCGTTGGTGCGCGAATCGGATGCAAAGACTATTCCCTGATCGGTAACCGCAGCCACACAATACGTCATGAATAATCACCCAAAAAGCCACGCAATCACATCTTACCGCATTGCAGCGAGACGCTCGCGCATTGACGCTACCGCAGAGGCCGGCTGCAGCGCCACATGCACAGGACTTTGCCGTGTATCAGGAAGCATGGCGAATGTTTACTCAGGCACCAATTCGGGGTGTATGGTCCAACTTGGTGCAAACCTTTCGTCCAGCGAGAACAAGGGTCGCAGAGAAATTCCGAAATCATGAATTTATGGTTTTAGAAACAGATATATAGCGAATCTCATGATGCAGCATTTGATCATGGCACGAGGATTGCTGTAAGGATACCATTCAGAATAACTGGCATGCCCCCGAGGCAAAACAATGATCCAGCCGACGATCTACGACGAAATGTATGAAGCCGAAGGGATAGTACGACCTCAATACCAGACCTATTCAGACTGGCTCAAAGGCAAGCCGGTCGACTTCATTAAACAGAAGCAGCGCGAAGCCGAAACACTCTTCACACGCCTGGGCATCACCTTTGCAGTGTACGGCGACGAAGGCGGCAACGAACGTTCGATTCCGTTCGACATCGTTCCCCGCATCCTGGGCATGCAGGCGTGGAAAACCATTTCCGAGGGCGCGTGCCAGCGCGTCAGAGCACTCAACGCCTTCCTCAAGGACATCTATCACGATCAGGACATCATCAAGGCGGGTCTCATTCCCGAGCAGCAAATCCTCGCCAACAAACTCTACCGTCCGGAAATGCGCGGCTTCAACGTACCTGGCGACGTCTATGTGCATGTCGCGGGCATAGACATCGTCAAGACCAACTTGGGTGAGTTCTACGTGCTTGAAGACAACCTGCGCACACCATCGGGCGTGTCATACATGCTCGAAAACCGCAAGATGATGATGCGTCTGTTTCCGGAACTGTTTTCACGCATACCGGTGGCGCCCGTAGATCATTACACTGACGTATTGCTGGAAAATCTGCGCGCGGTGGCGCCGGCCGGCGTCAGCAATCCTACCGTCGTGGTGCTTACGCCCGGCTCCTACAACAGCGCCTATTTCGAGCACGCGTTTCTCGCCCAGCAAATGGGCGTTGAACTGGTCGAAGGCCAGGATCTGCTGGTCACCAACAACACCGTCTACATGCGCACCACCCGCGGACCGAAACGGGTAGACGTGATATACCGCCGCGTTGACGACGATTTTCTCGACCCTTTCGCCTTTCGCGCCGATTCCATCATCGGCGTGCCTAACCTTTTCGCCGCCTACAAAGCCGGCCGGGTCACGCTCGCCAACGCCATCGGCACCGGTGTCGCGGACGACAAATCAACCTACATTTACGTGCCGGAAATGATCCGCTTTTACCTTGGCGAAGAACCGATCATCTCCAACGTACCAACCTACCGTCTCGACCGCGCGGACGATTTAAAGTATGTACTCGAACATCTGCCCGAACTGGTGGTTAAGGAAGTGCAGGGTTCCGGCGGTTACGGCATGCTGGTCGGACCTGGGTCGACGCGACAGCAGATCGCGGATTTCCGCGAGCGCATACTGCAAAGTCCCGCCAACTACATCGCGCAGCCGGCGCTGGCGCTGTCAACCTGCCCGACATTCTGTGACACGGGCATCGCGCCACGCCACGTGGACCTGCGACCCTACGTTCTCTCCGGCAAGTCCGTGACGCTGGTGCCGGGCGGCCTTACGCGCGTCGCCCTGCGCGAAGGCTCCCTGGTGGTCAATTCGTCGCAGGGCGGCGGAACCAAGGACACCTGGGTGCTGGAGCAATAGCCATGTTATCGCGAGCCGCCAACAACCTGTACTGGATGTCACGCCACATCGAACGCGCCGAAAACACCGCGCGTCTGCTCGACGTCACCTATCGCATGTCGCTGTTGCCCTATCGCGTTCAGGAATCCGACCAGGCGTGGGCCGAGCCGTGGGCGCTGCCGTTGGTGATCAACGGACTTGCGAGTGCATATTACGAGCGCTACCCCGGTCCGATATCGAGCGACGATGTTCTGCGGTTCATGGTGTTGGATTCCACCAATCCATCGAGCATTCATTCCTGCATTCAGGCCGCACGCGAAAACGCACGCACCGAGCGCGGCGCCATCACCTCGGAAATGTATGAGGACATGAACTCGCTGTGGCTGAAAATGCGCGGCGCTGACTACGAGAAAATCTGCAACAGCGGGCTCAGTCTGTTTTTCGACTGGGTCAAAGTACGGTCGCACCAGTTCCGCGGCGTAACGTTCGGCACCATGCTGCGCGATGAGGGATACAAGTTCATACGCCTGGGAACCTTCATCGAGCGCGCCGACAACACCGCGCGTCTGCTGGATGTGAAATACCATACGCTGTTGCCGAGCGCCGCCGATGTCGGCGGCGCGGTCGATTACTACCAGTGGAGCGCGCTGCTGCGCTCGCTGAGCGCGTTTGATGCATACCGCAAGGTTTATCGCGACCTGATCACGCCCGCCAAGGTTACGGAATTGCTGGTGCTGCGCGAAGACGTGCCGCGCTCGCTGCATGCGTGCATGAATGACATCTACGAAATGCTCATGATGCTGTGTGATGACTCTTCCATTGAAGCCGAGCGACTGGCCGGGGAATTGCACGCGCAGCTGCACTACGGCCGCACCGAGAAGATCATCGAAATCGGGCTGCACGAATACCTGATGGATTTTCTCGACAAGCTGTCGCTGCTGACCGCTGAAATCAACCGCGATTTTCTGGTGCCGGTCTACACCCAGCAACAGGTGTCCGCATGACGTGCCTTGTAATCGCATCACGTTTACACTAAGCTTCATCGCGACTCCTCAAACTCATCACGATTACGCATGACATATTGTGTCGCATTATTGCTGGATGCCGGCATGGTGTTCGCGTCCGACTCGCGCACCAATGCCGGCGTTGACCAGGTTTCCGTGTTCCGCAAGATGCATCTGATACAGCGTGACGGGGATCGCATTATCGCCATCATGAGTTCAGGCAATCTGTCGATCACGCAAAGCGCCATCAATCTGCTCGAAAACAACTCACGCTCGGGTGATGGCAACAAGACCGTGACCAACGCATCGTCGATGTTTGAAATCGCCGACCTCGTGGGAAATGCGCTACGCGATGTGCGGCGCCGAGATGGTCCATACCTGCAGCAAAACAATATAGATGCAGGAGCGTCGTTCATTGTCGGTGGCCAGATTCGAGGCGAACCGCAACGCCTCTTTCATATCTACTCGGAAGGAAATTTCATCGAGGCCACGCCCGAAACGCCCTATTTCCAGATCGGTGAAAGCAAATACGGAAAACCGGTTATAGACCGTGTGGTCACGCGCAATACGCAGTTGCTGGAAGCGGCCAAGTGCGTGCTGGTCTCATTTGACTCCACCATGCGCAGCAATATCTCGGTCGGCCTGCCTATTGACCTGGTGATCTACGACAACAACAGCCTCAAGGTACGGTTTCAGCGCCGCATAGACGAATCGGATGCTTACTTCAAGATGATACATACCGAATGGGGCGAAGGTCTGCGCCGTGTATTCGCTCAACTGCCCAATCCCGACTGGAATGGCGATGGCGTTCCGGACACCGATTAGATTGTGGTAACGCACCGTTGACCATACAAATCGCCCTGCATCACCGCACGCACTACCGCTACGACCGGCCGGTGGCGCTGTCTCCGCAGGAAGTCAGGCTGCGTCCCGCGCCGCACTGCCGCACGCCCATACTGTCCTATTCGCTCAATGCCCGGCCCGAACAGCACTTCATAAACTGGCAGCAGGATATTTTCGGCAGCTACATTGCGCGCCTCGTGTTCCCGGAACGTTCGCGCGAACTGGAAATCACGGTCGATCTGGTCGCCGAAATGACGGTGATCAATCCATTCGATTTCTTCATGGAGAGTTACGCCGATCACTTTCCGTTCGATTATCGCGGTGAGCTCGTCCGCGACCTCACGCCCTACCTCACCATCGAGGAACGCGGCCCGCTGCTCATACAGTGGCTCATGGAATTTCGCGCGCGGCACTGGCACGATGGCGGTAACACGATAGATTTCCTGGTTGCGATAAACCAACAATTATCCCGCAATATCAAATACTTGGTTCGAATGGAACCAGGAGTGCAGGCGGGTGAACAGACGCTTGCCCTGGGCAGCGGCTCGTGCCGCGACAGTGGCTGGTTGCTGGTGCAACTGCTGCGTCACTGCGGCGTGGCCACGCGCTTCGTGTCTGGTTATCTCATACAACTGACCGCCGACGTGAAGCCGCTTGATGGTCCGGCCGGTCCGGAGCGTGACTTCACCGACTTGCACGCGTGGGCCGAAGCCTATATTCCCGGCGCAGGCTGGGTAGGACTCGATCCGACCTCGGGACTCCTGGCCGGCGAGGGACACATCCCGCTCGCCTGTACGCCGTCCCCGGCAAGCGCTGCCGCCATCATAGGCGCGGTTGATCCGTGCGAGACGCAGTTCGCGTTCGACATGTCGGTCACGCGCATACATGAAGACCCGCGCGTGACACATCCGTATACGGCCGCGCAATGGACCGACATCGACCGGCTGGGCAAGCACGTCGACAGCGAACTGCACGCCGGTGATGTACGTCTGACGCAAGGTGGCGAGCCCACATTTGTTGCAATCGACGACATGGACGGCGACGAATGGAACTACACCGCGCTGTCACAAAATAAATGGGGGCTCGCCGAAAATCTCACATGGCGGCTCAAGGAACGCTTCGCACCCGGCGCACTGGTTTTCTATGGGCAGGGCAAGTGGTATCCGGGTGAACCGCTGCCACGCTGGGCGCTGGGCATACACTGGCGCAAGGACGGAAAACCGGTCTGGAAAAACCCGGCGCTGATCGCGCGCGACGATACCCCGGCCCACGCCACCGCCGACGACGCGCAGCGCTGCGCCAAAGAACTCGCAAATGCGCTCGGCATTCGGGAAGAGCTGGTGATAGCCGCTTACGAAGATCCCTTGTTGCTGCTGTCGACCGAAGGAAAATTGCCCGTCAACATAGACCCGTTGACCGTCCCCTTCAAGGACGCCGACGAGCGCACGCGCCTGCGGCGCGCGCTTGAAAGCGGACCCGCGACGCCCGCGGGTTACGTCCTGCCGCTGAAAGCACACGACGAAAAAGCGCTGGCGGACGCGATTACCGAATGGCAGAGTTCGGCGTGGCCCCTGAAGCGCGAGCGGCTTTACCTGCTATTCGGTGATTCAGCACTCGGCAACCGTTTGCCACTGGCATCGCTGCCCGAGCGTGTGCCTGAAGACATCGAACCTGATTTTGAACGTGACCCGTTCGACGCGCGCGGCGACCTTCATGATGCGCACACCGTGTCTGAAAAGAAACGTCATGCACGCGACCATGCCAAAAAGACCGCGCCTCGCGAAGTCGTTCGCACCGCGCTGTGCATTCAGGTCCGCGACCATCGACTGCATGTATTCCTGCCGCCGTTCAAGCGCGTCGAGGACTACCTGAATCTGGTGGCAGTCGTCGAACGCGTGATCGAAAAACTCGCGCTTAATGTGCGCATTGAAGGCTATGGCCCGGTACCCGATCCGCGCATCAGCATACTCAACATTACGCCCGATCCGGGCGTAATCGAAGTCAACATACATCCCGCCGCCGAATGGGATACGCTTGCCGCAAACACGCTGGCGCTTTACGAAGAAGCACGGTTGACACGGCTGGGCGCCGAAAAATTCATGCTCGACGGACGCCATACCGGCACCGGCGGCGGCAACCACGTCACGCTGGGCGGCGCCACGCCTGCCGACAGTCCGCTGCTGCGCCGGCCCGATCTGCTGCGTAGCCTGATCACCTACTGGCAAAATCATCCGGCGCTGTCGTACCTGTTTTCCGGTCCCTTTATCGGGCCGACCAGTCAGGCGCCGCGCGTCGACGAGGCGCGCGACGACAATCTCTATGAACTGGAGATCGCATTCCAGCAGATGGCGATCAAGCAGCAGGCCGGTAAGGAATCGCTGACGCCGTGGCTGGTCGACCGGCTGCTGCGCAATCTGCTGATCGATCTTACCGGCAACACCCATCGCGCGGAGTTCTGCATCGACAAGCTGTATTCACCCGACAGCGCGACCGGCCGACTGGGATTGCTGGAATTCCGCGCGTTTGAAATGCCTCCGCATCCGCAGATGAGTCTTGTTCAGATGTTGCTGCTGCGCGCCCTGGTGGCGCGCTTCTGGAAAACGCCGTATGAGGGCAATCTCATACGCTGGGGTACGCAGTTGCACGACCGCTTCATGCTGCCGCATTTCGTCGCTGCCGACATGCTCGATGTCATTCGTGATCTTCAGCGGGCCGGTTACGCATTCGATTTCAGCTGGTTTGCGCCTTTCATCGAGTTTCGTTTCCCCCGCTACGGCACCGCCACCTACGAAAATGTGCGCCTCGAGTTGCGGCAGGCGATCGAGCCATGGAACGTGCTCGGTGAAGAAGTGCGCGCCGGCGCGACCGCGCGCTACGTCGATTCCTCGGTCGAGCGACTGCAGATCAAGGTCAACGGTCTCACCGAATCGCGGCATGTCGTGGCCTGCAACGGCCGCGCGCTGCCGCTGCATCCCACCGGCGTACCCGGCGAATTCGTCGCTGGCGTGCGATACCGCGCATGGAATCCGCCGTCGGCGCTGCATCCAACCATAGTCGTGCAGGCGCCGCTGGTGTTTGATGTGGTCGACATGTGGAGCAAACGTTCGCTGGGCGGATGCACCTATCATGTGTCCCATCCCGGCGGGCGCAATTACGATACGCAACCGGTCAATGCCAACGAAGCCGAAGCACGGCGCGTGGCGCGCTTCTGGAATCATGGACACACGCCGGGCCCCATGGAATTGCCGAACGAATCCCTGAATCCGTCATTTCCGCACACACTGGATCTGCGCTGGTCGGCAGACTGACGGCTGTATTGTTGCTGTCATTTGACGTCAAGCGACTTGAGCAGCACCGACCACCTTGCAATATCGCTCTTCATCGTTGCGCTGAACGCTTCCGGTGTGCTGACTATGTTCAAAAATCCCAGGTCCGACGTGCGATGCCGGATTTCGGGCTCGCTCATCACCGCCGCAATATCCGCGCGTAGCTTATTGATGACAGCCCGCGGTGTCGCGGCCGGTGCCAGCACGCCGTACCAGGTGTAAGCCTCGAAGCCCGGCAGGTCAGCGGCCTCGGCCACCGTGGGCACATCGGGTAATTGTGCAGCACGACTCAGCGTTGATACGGCAAGCGCCTTGACCTTCCCCGCCTTGACCTGCGTGTAGATCGCCGGCACCGCCAGGAAACTCATGTCTATCTCACCGCTCAGCAGCGCCGGCGCCGTGGTGCCCTTGTAAGGGATGCTTGCGATCTGTATCCCGGTCAGCTTCATCAGCAGCGCAATCTGCAGGTACGGGGTGGTACCGGTTCCGCTGGAACCAAAATTCAATTGACCCGGCTTGGCCTTGGCCAATGCGATCAGTTCCTTTAGGGTATTAACCGGCAGTGATGCACGCACCGTGAGCACGCCGGGCACGGCGGCCGCCATCGTTACCGGCGCAAAACTGTTTATCGGATCATATTTCAGGCTGCGCAGGCTGGGCGTGATGGTCAGCGCATTGGTCGCGAATACCAACGTATGCCCATCGCTGGCGGCACCCATTAACATTTCGAGCGCAATGTCGCCATCGGCGCCGGGACGATTTTCGATCACCACGGGCTGGCCCCACTTTTCCGACAGCCGCGGGCTCAGTATGCGCGCCAGTTGGTCGGTACCGCCGCCGGGCGTGAATCCGATCAGGAACCGCACTGGGCGACGCGCAAACTCTGCGCTCGACACGGCACCGGCGACGAGCACCATGCACGCCAGAAAAACAATACGCCAAACTCTTTTATGCTTAGGCATTAGCAAATCCTATTGGTGTGCTTTCCAAATTTCGACACATACGCACTAATAGTAGTGATATCGTCGTCCCGGCGAACGCTGGGACCCAGAAACACTAACGGGAACCTTGAGAACCCTTCTGGATTCCGGTTATCACCGGAATGACAAGTGAATGTCATGATTCTTGGAAAGATCAATAATCAATGGTTGGGCCCGCTCAACCCCCATCACCCTGCGCGCTGCGCGGCGATGTGCTCGGCCGCGTGCAATCCGGTGATACCACCCTTGGCCAGCCCGCCTACATAACCGACGGCGGGACCGCCTTCCAATCCACCCGTGGTTGCGCCCACCGCGTAAAGCCCGTCGATGATGCTGCCGTCTGCACGCATGGCCTGAGCATGTTCGTTGACCACGACGCCGCCCATGGTGTTGGTGATACCGGCGCACACCGGCACCGCATAATACGGCGGCTGGGTGATCGGCCACGCACGAAAACTCGAAATTCGGCGCGGCGGCGCCAGCGACTGCGGCGCACCAGCCGCAATTTTTTCATTGTACGCATGGACCGTGGCGGTCAGCGCATCGCCCGGCAATCCCGCCAGTCTTGCAAGTGAAATGAGATCGTTAGCGACATGTACCGTACCGCCCACTTGGGGCAGATTCGGATTGGCGGAGACCACGCCGCTGCGTCCGGGACCATCCCAGATCGCCTGATCAAATATGGCCACCACGCCCAGCGGATCATCGAGCTTGGCAACGGCATTCGCGACATAGACACCACTGATGCCTTCATCGACGAAGCGCCGCCCATCGGGTGCGACAACGATGCCCGCCGTCACTATCGAATCCAGGTAAGGATGCGGCCATAGCTTTTCATTGGTCATGGCTTCGCGCGACAGCATGTGCCCGTAAAACCGGTCCATGCCGCGCGTCGCAGCGCCAACCGCCATCGCCATCAGCAATGCATCACCGCGCCCGGTGCCGGCGCCACGCTGCTTGAGGCGCTCGGGTCGCCTGCAGATGTAGCGTTGCACCAATTCACTGTTGCCCTGAAATCCCCCGTCGGCGAGTACCACCGCGCTGCCATCAAAGCGCACATCCGTGCCGTTTCGGGATGCGATCAGGCCGGTGCAGCATCCATCCTTTACGATCAATTCGCGAGCACGGGTTGCGCGCGCAACACGGCCGCCGCGCTTCTCGAGATTCGCGCCCAGCGTGCGCAACATCACGTCTCCGCCCCGCCCCTCCCAGTTGAGCCCGGGACGCAGCGTCGCGGGCGGCGCAAGCACGTATTTCTGGTGTTCGGCGCCGCTGGCGCGGATGAATTTGATGCCTTCGTCGCGCAGCCACTGCACGATGCGGCGGCCGTCGCGCGCCAGCATTTCCGCCAGCGGCACGGCCACGAAGCCCTCGGTGATCTCGACGATGGTCCTGGCCATGACCGCTTCGTCTATCATCAGATCGCGCAGGCACAAGTGCAACGTGCCGCCGGTGTAGCGTGAATTGCACAGATACTTGTCTTCGGCGCCCTGCTCCAGGACCAGCGCTTTCAGTCCGAGTTGTGCCGCACGATTGGCGGTAACCAGTCCCGCGATGCCGCCACCGACGATGATGATGTCCGCGCTTGCTGTCGATTCCATTACTCAGTTACTCCGACGTTTTTTGTTGTGCATACCATATTCGAAATACGCCCGCGCAGCGCTATCGTCTTCCCGACGGACGCCGTGACCCAAAAACACTGATGGGAACCTCGGTAACCGTTCTGGATTCCGGTTTGTACCGGAATGACGGGCAAATGTCATGAAATTTTGAAAGATCAATTAATCCGCCTTGATACCGGCTTCCTTGATCACTTTACCCATACGCGCCATTTCGGTCTTGATGGTGGCCGCGAGCTGTTCCGGCGTGCTGCCCAGAGCTTCGGTGCCGGCATTGAAGAATTTCTCTTTTTCCTCGGGCCGGTTAAGCGCACGTACGATTTCCTGATTGAGCCGCGCAATAATCTCCAGCGGCGTTGCGGCGGGCGCGAATATGCAGAGAAACGAAACAGACTCGTACCCGGGCAATCCCGATTCCGCAATCGCGGGAAATCCCGGCAACAGTGCCGATGGTCCGGGACTCGTCACGGCGAGCGCGCGCAGCCTGCCGGACTTGCGGTGCGGCGCCGCAGTCGCTGCGGTGGCAAACATCAGCTGAACCTCGCCGCCCAGCAGCGCGGTAAGCGCCGGCCCCGTGCCTTTGTAGGGTATGCGCACGATCTTCACCTTGGCGAGCACCTTGAAGAGTTCCGCGGCCAGGTGTGGCGAAGATCCCGACGCACCTGATGAATAGTTGAGTTCGCCGGGCCGCGCTCTTGCCAGCGCAACCAGATCGCGCACCGATTTGACCGGCAACGATGGGTGCACCACCAGTATGTTGGGCGAACTCGCCACCATGGTCAGCGGAGCAAAGTCCCGCACCGGATCGTACGAGGTACTTTGCAGCAAGGGCGCCAGCCACACCGTGCTGCCGTGAAACAACAGCGTATAGCCATCGGGCGGCGCTTTGGCAGCGGTTTCAATGGAGAGAATAGGTCCGCGGTTGTCGACAATCACGGGCTGGCCGAGCGGACCTGAAATGGACTGCGCAATCAGTCGCGCCGCGAAATCGGCGCCACCGCCGGGCTCGGTGGAAATCATGCGTATCGGCTTGCCAGGGAAAGTCTGCGCATACAAACCGGGCGCCGCAAGCACCAGCATGAAGAACACTCGTAACTCAAAACGGGACAGTGACATTAAACCTCCAAGATCGGGCGCGTCACGACGCGTTACCTCGTGGCGGGAAATAAGTGAATGCAAGGGACGGGAGACGTGTCAAATAGTAGCAAGGCAGCGTACCAGGCACAATTCTTCAGGCAACCGACGACGACATAGCCACGTGACACTTTAGCGGAATGTCTATCTGAGGGAAAGGGACTTAAGCGCGCTACGACCACGCTGATAAGCGTTTGTGTATCGGAAAACAATCATCCCACCGGTGCCCAGAAAAATTTTCAAAAAATTGAAGCTATTCACGATCAACCTCTCGTTTTGCCGCATCACGACAATATTGCTATGATGACCTGCGCATCCACACTGATAATGGATGATCAACAGGGAGTCATGCAGCATGGCCTACACTGCGGCGGAAGAACTACGATTGGCACAGACTCTCGACGAGGCGCAGGTACGTGCGGTCATCGATTGCTATGCGCATTGCATGGACACGGGAAACTGGGATCTGGTGGTCGATATTTTCACCGATGACGCGGTATTCGAATTCAACGCCACCCCCACCAACAAGAAAACGCTGATCGGCGGCAAAGCGATTTCGGATTACCTGAAGGATAGAAACCGCTTTTTCAAGACCAAGACCTGCTTCGTGTGTCATACCCACATCATCGTCACTCGAGACAAAGCCATATCGGATACGTTCGTCAGTTCGAACGTAGGCATAGGCGAACGCATCGCGATACGCGGCCTGCGTTACCACGATGAGCTGATACGTGGCGTGGACGGAAAGTGGCGCTTTTCCATGCGGATACATAAACCGCTGTGGCAGCACTACGCGGAGGCGGCGGTGCCGGAAGTTCCGCCTTCTTGAGCCTCAGAACTCGGGCTTGCGAGCTCCAACCACGAAGAACGCGCTACTCGACGCGTATACCGGCGTCCCTGATCAGTTTACCGAGCCGCGCGATTTCGGACTTCATCCTCGCCGCAAGCACATCAGGCGTGCTGCCCGCCGCGTCCATGCCGGCGCTGAAAAACTTTTCCTTCACATCCGTCTGATTCAGCAGGCGCACCGTGTCCTGGTTGAGCCTGGCGATGACAGCTTGCGGCGTGCGAGCGGGTGCGAACATCACATACAGCGCCCCCGATTCAAAACCAGGCAGCCCCGACGCAGCCACCGTGGGCAAGCCCGGCGCCAGCGCGGAAGGCCGGGCGCTGGTCACCGCCAGCGCTTTCAATCGGCCCGATTTGACGAGCGGCAGCGCCGCACCCGTGGCGGAAAACATGAGTTGCACCTGACCGCCGAGCAGATCGGCAATCTGCGTCGACGCGCTCTTGTAGGGAACGTGCACGATCCTGACGTTCGCCATGGAAATAAACAGTTCCGGCGCGAGATGGTTGGACGTGCCCGTACCCGCCGAACCGTAGTTAAGCTCTCCCGGCCTGGCTTTGGCGAGCGCGATCAGTTCACTGACGAACTTGACCGGCAATGAGGGATGCACGACCACCACGTGCGGAGAATTCGCGATAGTCGTGATGGCCGCGAAGTCCGCCACCGCGTCGTACGGGGTCTTTTGCATGAGCGGCGTGATCCATATCGTGCTGCCGTACACCAGTATCGTGTAGCCGTCCGGTGCGGCTTTGGCGACCGCTTCCGCGGTAACAGCGCCGCTTGAGCGATTATCCACTATCGTCTGCTGGCCCATACTGACCGACAATCCTTGCGCGACCAGGCGCGCCGAAACATCGTTACCGCCGCCTACGCCACCGGTGATGATGCGCAAGGGCTTGCCCGGATAGGACTGTCCCGCGGCCACGCCTGCCCCCAATAGCATCAAGCCCAATGATAATACTGAGTACGACATAGCCATTGCGTGCCTCAAGTCAACGATCCGGATGCGCATCATTCTACCGGACGGTCTATCGCGGTTATTGATCGCGACGTACTTCAGGTGTCCGGCACCGTTGCCATTCCTTGACCTGACACGCCCCGGGCCTGCATAATTTGCCGCAGTCGGAACGCCTGTTGCACTACGCGCCGGCGGCACCGATGGATCGGTGGAGCACGCGAGGGCAGCCCTGACAGGGCGCACCGACCGCCAATCCGACATCACAAACGCGATAGCCGCCGGATACCGGCGACGTTACAATCGCTTTTCCTGTACGTTACCGAGGGGGAGACATGTCTGATATCACCAACGATCTGGGCGCATACAACATATACGATCTGCGCAAGATCGCACTTAAACGCATGCCCAAGTTTCTGTTTGAATTTGTCGACCGCGGCTGCGAGGACGAAATCGCATTACGCAACAACCGCGCCGCGCTGGATCGCGTCAAGCTGCACCCGCGCATGCTGGTCGACGTTGCCACGCGCTCCCAGGAAACCACGCTGTTCGGCAACAAGCAAAGCATGCCGATCGCGATCGCGCCGACCGGCGCCGCGGGACTGATGTGGTATCAGGGTGAAATCGCGCTGGCGCGTGCCGCCAAGGCAGCAGGTATCCCGCTCGCATTGTCAACGGCTTCCATTACGTCGATGGAAAAAGTTGCCGAGCACGCGGGCGGCAGGTTGTGGTTCCAGCTTTATATGTGGAAAGAGCGCTCCATGTCACATCAGCTCGTGAAGCGCGCACACGCCGCCGGCTACGAAGCGTTGATCGTAACCGTGGATTCGGTGATCCATCCCAATCGCGAATACAACAAGCACAATGGCTATACCCGCCCCTTTACCTTTAACCGCAAGAACGTCACCGATGTCATCACGCACCCGGGCTGGTTGTTTAATGTCCTGGCGCGCTACATGCTGACCACCGGCATGCCGCGCTTCGAGAACATGCCCGAGGAAATGAAAACAAATATCCTGCGCGACAAGACGCTAGACAAGAATCAGTCGCTATGCTGGGACGACCTCAAGGCGCTGCGCGACATGTGGCCGGGCAAGCTGATGGTTAAAGGCATACTCAACGCCCAGGATGCGGTGATGGCCGCCGACTGCGGCGCGGACGCGGTGATCGTGTCGAATCATGGCGGCCGCAATCTCGACAGCGCGCGAGCGACGATCGATGTATTGCCGGAAGTGGTTGATGCCGTCGGACATCGGATGACGGTGATGATCGACAGCGGTTTCCGGCGCGGCAGCGACGTGGTCAAAGCGCTGGCGCTGGGCGCCAAGACGGTGCTGATCGGTCGTTCCACCCTGTATGGCACGGCCGTGGCCGGTCAGGAAGGCGCGGCGCGCGCAATCGACATCTTCCGCGATGAGATAGACCGCATCCTGGTGCAGGTCGGTTGCCGCAGCGTGTCGGAACTCAACCGGGAACACATACGCATCGAGAAGTGAATCTCCTGACGGGCCGCCATGTTAATCCAGGGAAATGATGAGTAAATCCGCAGGCAATGGATTATGGCGTTCATGGGCACTTGCCTTGGCGTGCCTCGGCATGTCCACCCTGGATCTGTCGGCACAAGGCTATCCCGTCCGGCCTATACGCATGCTGGTGGGATTTACCGCCGGCAGCGGCACCGACGCGATGGCGCGCATCATCGCGCAGAAACTGTCGGAGCAACTGGGCCAGCACGTGGTCGCGGAAAACCGCCCCGGCGCGGGCGGCTCCATCGCCACCGAAGCGGTCGCCAAATCGCCGGCCGATGGCTACACGCTGCTGATCATGGCGGCCGCGGACGCGATACAGGCGGCGCTGCGTACCAATCTTCCCTATGATTTGGGGCGCGATTTCTCGCCTGTATCGCTAGCCGTGACCGGTGGCTTCCCGCTCGTCGTGCATCCGTCGGTGCCGGCGCGTAACGTCAAGGAGTTGATCGCACTGGCGCAAGCCCAACCCGGCAAACTCAACTATGGATCTTCCGGAGTTGGCAGTTCGGCGCATTTCGGCGGCGAGCTGTTCAAGTTGATGGCCAAGGTCAACATCACGCACGTCCCTTACAAAGGTTCACCGGAGAGCGCCGTCGCCACCGTTTCCGGCGAAGTCGGCATGAGCTTCTCCAGCATTCCGGTGGCACTCTCCCTCATGCCGGCGGGCAAAATCAGGGTGCTCGCGATTACCAGCGCCAAACGTTCGTCGTCTATGCCCTCGATACCGTCGATCAGCGAGGGCGGCGTGCCCGGCTACGACCGCTCAATCTGGTACGGCGTGCTCGCCCCCGCCGGCGTGCCCAGGGACGTCATCACCCGCCTCAACACGGCGCTGGGCGCGGCGATCAATACGCCCGAGATGAAGGAATCGCTGAACCGGCAAGGCCTCGAACCGCAGACCAACACGCCGGAGCAGTACGCGGCGTTCATACGCAGCGAAATTGCGCAGAATGTCAAACTAGTCAAAATCATCGGCCTGAAGGCCGAGTGATGCTGTAGGCTTACACTGTCGAGGTTCCCCCTACACACTGGAGAAAATATGAAACGCATCGTAACCAGCTTGATATCCACCCTGCTCGCCGGCGGTTCCGGCGTTGCATTTGCACAGAATTATCCGACCAAGCCGATACGCATCGTCGCGCCGTTCGCGCCCGGTGGCGGCACGGATTTCATCGCGCGCGTCGCCGCACAAAAAATGACGGAAGTCCTGGGACAGCAGGTGATCGTCGAAAATCGTCCCGGCGCGGGGGGCGTCACCGGCGCCGAACTCGGCGCAAAAGCGCCACCCGACGGATATACGTTCACCTTGATCGCCGGCAGTTACGCGGTCAATCCCAGCCTGTTCAAGCTGACCTTCGACCCGGTCAACGACATTACAGCGGTGATCCAGTTGTCACAGGGCCCGTTCCTGGTTGTAGTACATCCGTCGCTACCCGTGAAAACCACCAAGGAACTCATCGCGCTGGCCAAGGCAAGACCGGGTCAGTTGACCTATTCGACCAGCGGCGCAGGCAGCATTACCCACCTTGCCACCGAGTTGTTTGCCGATATGGCGGGAATCAAGATGATACATATTCCCTACAAGGGCACGGGTCCGGCGCTCACCGATACCATCGCCGGACACGTGCAGATGTTGTTCGGCAGCATCGCAACGACCTTGCCGCAAATGAAAGCCGGCCGCCTGCGTGGGATCGCAGTCACCACAGGCCGACGTATCCCCGCAGCCCCCGAAATTCCAACCATCAAGGAGTCCGGCCTCAAGGACTACGACGTCATACTGTGGCACGGACTGGTTGCGCCCAAGGCATTGCCGAAACCGATACTCGACCGCGTTAACGGCGAATTGAACAAGATATTACAGAACAAGGAGATGCAGGAGAAACTATCAGGTGAAGGCGTATCAGCCGCCGGTGGCACACCCGAAACATTCCAAGCCTTGATCAAGAGCGACATCGAGGTATGGCGCAGGATGGTACAGAAGACTGGCGTCAAGGCCGAGTAGCGCGCAGTTCCGGTATTACGTGAGACATGAACGGGGCACTTGCTGTGCCCCGTTTTATTTGTTCAGCCTGGCGGGCGCCTAACGCTTGCTGCCCAGTATATGGCCGCGGCATTTCCTTGAACCGCAAGCGCACGCGTACATGCGTTTCAGCGCCGGTGTGTAGCGTTCTTCGACGATGAGATTGTAATCGTAGGTCAGTTCCTCGCCGGCCTTGATATTTTTTATGGCGTCTATGTACATGCGGCCTTTTTCCTCGAAAGCATCGCAATTCGGATCGCAGCTGTGATTAATCCAGCGTGAGGAATTACCACCGAAATTTGCATCGATCACGATCTGATTCTCGAGCAGAAACAGAAAGGTGTGGGTGCCTTCGTCATTGCCATACTTATCGTCGGCGACCTCTTCCGGGATGCGCTTGCCCTTGTATTCGATGATGCGAGTACCTTTGCCCAGCGCCACGGCCGCAAATATGCCCTTGCCGTGGATGCCGGAACGACGCACGGAAATGCGCCGTACCACCTTGGGTGTGTTTTTCTTCTTCGCTGCTGGCATGACTGGTCCGATCCCCTGATTCTGAATGGCGCGTATTTTAACCAATTCAGGGTGCGCAACATAATTAAACCTAGAAACGGCAGGCTTGTAATTCAACTCGCACTCGTTACAGCACTCCCGACAGCCCTCCGTCCACATTGATGCACGTGCCCGTCACGTAACTTGCCAGATCGGAAGCCAGAAATGCAATGACGTTGGCAACTTCCGCGGCCTCGCCCATGCGGCCCAGGGGAACCGTCTTACCGGTTTTCAGATAGTGATCCGCGACGCCTAATCCCAGCCGGGCGGCGGTGCGTTCCTGCTGCATGGACTTTACTTTCCCGACGGCGACAGCGTTTACCAGAATCTTGAATTCCGCCAGTTCCTTGGATAGCCCCTTGGTCAATGCCAGTCCCGCAGCGCGACTGACGGTGGTCGGGAACTGGGCGGCGCCGGGCTGCTTGGCGGCGACCATGCTCAGATTGATGATGCGCCCGCCACCCTGCCGCTTCATGTGCGGTATCGCCGCGCGCGCCGTGTGTATATGCGCCAGCACTTTCAGTTCGATATCGCTACGCCAGGCCGCTGTGTCGACCGCGTCGAACGGCGACTGGCCCGTGGCCCCCGCATTGTTGACGAGAATATCGATGCGCCCGTAACGCTCCACCGTTTGCGCGACAAAACGCGTCATGTCGTCCTCTTTATAAGCATCCGCGACCACGGTGAACACGTCCGCACCGGCTGTTCTGATCTCCACAGCCGTTTTTTCGAGCACATCCGCGCGCCGCGCACAGATGGCGATGGCAGCGCCGAGTTCCGCCATGCGCAGTGCTGTTGCACGACCGATACCCTCGCTGCCGCCGGTTATTGCGGCCACCTTACCCTTGAGATTCAAACTCATAACCTGCTCCTTGTGTGCTTATTAAGGGATTGAGCGTTCCGACTGTTATGTATTTTGCAACGCTCAATAGTCCGCGGATTCTGACACATAGCGTATCCCGGGAGGCGATCGAGCATTGACTTAAGTGCAACTGTCCGCATGACTTGCGGAAGATTTGCGCCGCAGCCGGTTTCCGCATGTCGCCAGAGGCGATAAAATCCGCATTCGCCAGCAAAGGATACGAAATCATGAAAAAAATGTTCGACGATGAAATGCACTCAGCGCTGCAACAATTGATGGACGAAACAATAGAAGCCCTGCAATTGGCCAAGGTGAGCCCGGACCCGGACGACCTGGGTGCGACATTTGCCGTGGCATTGCTGAAGCTTGGTCTCGCGACCTCGTTCGTGGAGCAAACGTATCCGGGATTCTCCAAGGATGTCGAGGAGAAACGCCAGCGCGTACTCTCGGCGCTGGTTCCCAAGCACTGACCACCTTGTCACGCGTATCCCCGATCTACCTCGACAATGCGGCCACTACACCCGTAGACCCGCGGGTCGTCGAAAAGATGCTGCCGTGGCTGACCGCAAAATTCGGCAACCCGGCCAGCACGACGCACGGATACGGCCGCGAAGCACGCAGCGCGGTCGAAACGGCGCGTCAGCAGGTGGCACTACTGCTCAATGCCGAGCCGCGCGAGATCGTCTGGACTTCCGGCGCCACTGAATCCGACAATCTCGCGCTCAAGGGCGCGGCTTACGCGTGCGGCGCCCGGCGTAGACACTTGATTACGATGTCGACCGAACACAAAGCCGTGCTGGATACAATGCACGAGCTTTCGACGCACGGTTTCGACATTTCGGTTTTGCCCCCGGCACCGAACGGCCTGCTCCATCCCGCCGCGCTGGCCGCTGCCATACGGGCTGATACCGGCGTGGTCTCCATCATGCTGGTCAACAACGAAACCGGCGTTATTCAGGACATCGCCGCCCTCGGCGCACTGTGCCGCGAGCACGGCATCATCTTTCATGTCGACGCCGCCCAGGCGACCGGCAAGGTTGCCATCGATGTGCGGCGGCAGCACGTAGACCTGATGTCGCTGACCGCGCACAAGACGTACGGCCCCAAAGGCATAGGTGCGCTCTTCGTCCGCGCCGATCTGGAACCGCACCTGGTACCGCAAATGCATGGCGGCGGCCATGAGAACGGCATGCGCTCGGGGACGTTGCCGACGCATCAAATCGTCGGCATGGGAGAATGTTTCAGCATCGCCGCGGAGGAAATGGTCAGCGAAGTGCCGCGCCTGCGCATCTTGCGCGACCGCCTGTATCAGGGATTGAGTGAACTCGACGGTATTCGCATCAATGGTGATATGCAGCAGCGCATCGCCGGCAATCTCAACATCAGCCTCGATCTGCCCGACAGCGGCCAGATTATCGCCTCACTGACCGCGATCGCCGTTTCATCCACCGCCGCGTGCGCCACCGGCGGCGGTCCGTCGCATGTGCTGCAGGCGCTGGGCAACGATGTACGGCTTGCCAGCAACGCGATACGCATCACGGTCGGCCGGTTTAATACCGCGGAAGAGATTGATTTCGCGCTCGGTTACATCAAGAGCAAGATCGCGGGCGGTGGTGTTCGAACCACGCCCCCCCTACTTTGACGGCGTATCGTTGAGCAGTTTTTCCAATTGCGCTGCGGGCAAAACACCGAGCACTATGCCACCGTCGGCGAATATCACCGACGGCGTATTGTCGAGCCTGAGTTTGCTTCCGACCTGCTCGATACGCGCTATCGGGTCCTTGCAGGTCGGCGGCGCCGTAGGCTTGATCCCTCTGAGCATCCAGTCGTCCCATGCCTTGCCGCGATCCGACGAACACCAGATTTGTTTGGACAACTCGGTTGTGCCCTTGAACTTATGCTCTATCGGGTACAGCATGATGTAAGTCGTGACATTGTCCAGCTTCTCGATTTCCTTTTCGAGTTGCTTGCAAAACGGGCACATCGGATCGGAAAACACGATCAGTTGGCGCTTGCCGTTACCCTTCACCTTGCGGATTCCCTGATCCAGTGGGATTTCCTTGACATTGACCCCGGTCAGCTTGCGCAGACGCTGCTGGGTAACGTTCTGACTGGTCTTGGTATCGACCAGAAAACCGACCAGCAGAAAGGTCACCTGTTCATCGGTATAGCCCATCTTCCCATCCATGTAGATCTCATAGAGGCCACCGTAGCCGGATTTCGTGACAGACTCAAGCTTGGAACCGGGAAATTTGCCCTCGATGATCTTTCTGACGCTCGCCTCATCGGCGAACACGCTAGTGGCGAACAGCATCAGCAGAAACATCCAGATCGATTTGTGCACGGCAGCTCCCAAATGGCTAAAAGTCCGTGAATTGTAGATGAATCAAGACTTACGCTCTCGATCGCTCATCATTTGACCCGAACCGCAGGTCGGGCGTCACGGCAACGCGCTGACCGTAAACAAACCACGTTCATGGAACATGGATACTAAAATTCACTTGCCTACTCCCACGCGGTTGACGATGTGCGGAGCGGACGATAGAGTGCTTCATGATGAAAATTGAATCCGCATTACGCGTCGAGTACCAAGGGAAGCGGGCGGCAGGAGATTACTCGACATGAACACGCCTGACGACGGCGACATCGCAGCCTCGTACAACGTAATGATACCGACCCGCGACGGGGTGCGGCTTGCGACCGACATCTATCGCCCGGCGACGGACAATGTGCCAGTCAGGGAACCTCTTCCCGTAGTGCTGACACGCAGCCCCTACAGCAAGGATCGCGCGCGGGACGTCGCGCTGGCACGACATCTCGTTCGGCATGGCTATGTCGCCGCGATCCAGGATATCCGCGGCCGCTACGCATCGGAAGGCGAGTTCACAAAATACTCGGCACTCGACGCGAGCGATGGTTATGACACGATCGAATGGTTAGCACGCCAACCGTACTCGGATGGCCGGGTTGGCATGTGGGGCACATCGTATGCAGCGCACGCGCAGGCGGATGCCGCCAAGCTGAACCCGCCGGCGTTGAGGGCAATGCTCTTGAACCAAGGTGGCATATCCGACGCATGGGACAACGCGGTGCGGCACGGCGGCGCCTTTGAACTCGGTCGCGAACTGACCTGGGCGTTCCGGCAGATTCCACTTGAGATCGACGATCCTGTCGTCCGCAAGCTCTTCCAACAGGAGAAGATCACCGACTGGTACGCAGCGTTGCCATTCCGGCCGGGCCTGAGTCCGCTCGCGATTGCCCCCGAGTACGAAGCCTACTTCCTAGACGAGATGACGCACGCCGACTACTCCGATTATTGGCGGAGCATCACGCTGAACTGGGTTGATCATTACGACCGGACCGCCGACGTCGCGATGCTCCACGTGGGCGGCTGGTACGACATCTTTTTAAGAAGCACCATCGCGAATTTCGTTGCGCTCAGCGCCCGCAAACGCTCGCCCGTGCAGCTGATGATAGGGCCCTGGACGCACTCAGGTAACGCGCAGACTTGGGCGGGAGAAGTCGACTTCGGGCCCGCCGCCGCCATCGAGGATTTCCACACTGAGTTCCACCACCGCTGGTTCGATAGTCACCTCAAGGGTGACGCGACGGCGAAACCAGTAGCGCCCATCCGCCTGTTTCTGATGGGCACAGGTTCCGGCGAGCGCAACCAGGCCGGGCGACTGCAGCATGGCGGGTATTGGTTCGAAGCCGATACCTGGCCACTGTCGCAGGCGACACCCAAGGCTTGGTATTTTCATGTTGACGGCAGCCTGCGCGAGACCGAGCCTGTGGACCCCGAGTCGTCCACCACTTATACCTTTGACCCGGCCCATCCGGTGCCGACGATAGGCGGCAACGTCTCCGCGCGAGTGGGCGACGGCGCCTTCGACCAGCGCGAGCGGTCCGACGTAGCGGGATCCCGCCCGCCCTACCTGCCACTCTCGTCGCGGCGCGATGTCGTTGTGTTCCAGACTGAACCGCTCGTGGAAGACGTCGTGGTGGCAGGGCCGATCGAGGTCGTGCTGTACGTGGCCTCCAGCGCGGTCGATACCGATTTCACCGCGAAACTCATCGACCAGCATCCGGCCTGCGAGTACTTCCCCGGTGGCTACGCCATGAACATCTCGGACGCGCTGCAGAGGGCGAGCTACAGGGATGAGAAACGCGAGCGCAGCCTAATCGAGCCCGGTCAGGTGTACCGGCTCGTGATCCGGCCGTTTCCGACAGCGAACGTTTTCAGGAAAGGCCATCGCATCCGGGTCGACATATCGAGCAGCAACTTTCCGCGTTTCGATGTCAACCCCAATACCGGCGAGCCGCTCGGCCGGAATCGGCGTTCGGTTTCGGCCGACAACTCGATTTTCCATGATCGCCTGCGACCCTCTTGCATCTTGCTGCCGGTGTTACCGCAAAAACCGGCAGCGGCGCCACAGCAGAGGAACATGGCGCGC